>NZ_NOXX01000109.1 GCF_002251775.1 Flavobacterium aurantiibacter | reverse complement strand
TCCGGCTTTCGGCTGTATCTTTTTATTCCGCGTTGCTCCAAAAAAGGATGCCGCCTCTATCCGGGCTGCGGGGAGTCGTTACCGAAAAATCGTTGCCAAAAATTCTTTAAGGTGCGAATTTGAAATGTGCACGAGTACAGTAGGGTGCTTCTAAGGGATGTTGCTTGGCTTACTAGACGGGAAAGCGGAAGTCGTTTACGGAGCGGTGTAAAAGTAAGTAAGCGGCACCTGAAAGGCATACTAAAAGGAAGCTATAAAAGTTTTACATTTGTATAGAATGCATTTTTGACACTACCTCGGACAAAGAAGAAAATTTATTGGCGTATGAAAACACAGATAATCAATGACGTTAACGGATTGCCGACGGGGGTTTTCATTCCGATTGAAGATTGGGAACTAATTAAAAAGTATTATCCAAACATTGAAAAAGTTGACCAACAGCTACCACAATGGCAAAAAGACATTTTAGACAGCCGTTTGGCTGATTTAGATAACCCAAACAATTTAGGACCTATCGACGAACTTTTTAGAGTTTTAGACTCAGAATGAGCTATAATGTAGTTTATCACACACAGGTTAAAAACGATGTACTGCGCGCTAAGGGATGGTATAAGACAAAACAAAGCGGCTTAGAGAAACATTTTTCGGCCGCTGTTACAGACACGATTAAAGCCCTTATCAGCAACCCATTTTTGTTTGAAGTTAAGTATAAAACGGTGCGAACTGCCTACACGGCTGTTTTCCCGTACGCGGTACATTATCATGTTAACGAAGAGACGAAAACCATAACGGTTTTAGGCGTTTTTCACACCGCTCTTTCGCCGGAAAATTGGCTTAAGCGGCAGTAAGAAAAGTTAGTAAACACTGGTTAACGCAAGTTCGCTGTAAAGATTAGGGTCAATTACAGCGATAATTTTAACTTGTAAAAGAAAAATCTCACAGCCTTTTTTAGGAGCTAATTCACGTTTATCAGCTTATTGGCCATTGTTATTCACGGTATTTTCACCAGCTTAACTTTCTGGGCAGCATTTCCGGCTATTCGCTGCAAATCCGCAGCTTCAGGCGCATTGGGCAGCGCTTTTACTTTGGCTTCTTTGGTCGCCAGTAAAAGCACGCCAAATTTGCACCTGCCGCTTTACGGGTTTTTCGCTGCTATCCGGGCTGCGGTAAGACGTTGGCGAAAGTTTCTTACCAATAGTTCTTTAAGGTGTGAATTTGAAATCTGAGCAGTCGGGGGAAATCTGGTTAATTTGATTTATGAACGGTTCGTATTAGGGGAAGCCTACATAAATATTTAACCGAGTTCAGGTTTACAAAAACCCAAGCGAAAAAGCGACCTCAGAAGCTTTTTGATAACTCGTGTTTGTGCTTTTTCGGGCGTTTTGTTGTAGTGAAAGGCGTGACGGTGCGGCGCCTTATATTTCCACAAAACATTTGCCGCAGCGGATTGCCCAGAAACCAAGTACCTCAACCCAAATCTCTTATCTTTTAATCTTTCAATCTCGAAATCTCGAAATCTTCCAAAAAAAACCGAGGCTGTTCTTGGTAATTAATTTCGCCTCCGTACGAGTGAAATCTTAAATGTTTACTTGCCTTTTCGCGGCAGCATCAATATGTAGGCAACGTAAAAAAATAAAAAAATCGTAATCGTTGATCCAGCAACAAAAAAAGGACCCGCAACATCCGACTTTCCATTTACAAGTAAAGAAACTGCTATGAAAGTAATTATAAAAACCAATGCAATAGTGAAACCAATAACGCGAGAGGGTCTATTCTTCAACATAACTTGGTAGAATTTACATTAACACGGGAAAAGTACAAAAAAAATAGCTGCAAAAAAAGCCTTCCAGCGTTTAACTTTTCTTTCAAAATTGTTGTATTCGAATGGCCTCTTTTGTAAAGCTGTTCTAAAAATGATAGCAAAGGGATCCTCGAAAAAACCACTCCCTCGAAATTAATTTCCAATCTCAAAATCTTTCAATCTCGAAATCTTTAAATCTCAAAATCTTTCAATCTCAAAATCTTTCAATCTCAAAATCTTTCAATCTCGAAATCTCGAAATCTTTAAATCTCAAAATCTCCCAAAAAAAAACCCAATCAGTACTGATTGGGTTTGTCTGGTAAAATCTCGTTTAATTACGCCTCGAAAGGAATGATTGAAACGTACGACTTATTGTCTTTTTTCTTTTGGAACTTTACAACACCATCAACTTGTGCGTGTAATGTGTGATCTTTAGAGATGTACACATTTGCACCTGGATTGTGCTTAGAACCGCGTTGTCTTACGATAATGTTACCCGCAGTTGCTGCCTGGCCACCAAAAATTTTCACGCCTAAACGCTTACTTTCTGATTCTCTACCGTTTTTCGAACTACCGACACCTTTCTTGTGAGCCATCGTTTATAGGTTTTAAATATTATTACTCTTCAGTTGTTTCTTCTTTTTTAGCTTTCGGCGCTTTCTTTGGCGCTTCAGCTTCATCAGCTACAGGTGCAGCTTCTTTCTTAGCAGCTTTCTTAACAGCTCCTAAAGTAATGCCCTCAATAACAATCTGTGTTAACGATTGTCTGTGACCATTTTTCTTTTTGAAACCTTTTCTGCGTTTCTTTTTGAAAACAATTACCTTGTCTCCTTTTAAGTGTTGTAACACTTTGGCTTCTACTGAAGCTCCTTCTACAGCCGGGGCGCCTAAAGTGATTGTACCGTTGTCGTCAACTAAAAGAACTTTATCGAAAGTAACTTTCGAACCTTCCTCAGTTGCCAATCTGTGTACATAAACCTTTAAGTCTTTGCTTACTTTAAATTGTTGCCCTGCTATCTCTACGATTGCGTACATAACAATGTGTTTATGAAATTGTTTATAAAATGTCGGCAAATATACAACTTTCTACTTTTCAACCAACTAAACTTTATGCAATTCTTTCAAATACTTAGTTTGGTTACTTTTGCAGCACTTACCGCAGTCGCATGTTAATCGATACACACATACATTTATACAGTCAAGAGTTTGAAAGTCAGGAGTCTGAGTTAATTCAACAAGCGCGTAACGCCGGTGTTTCGCAGTTTGTTTTACCGGCAATCGACGCTTCCTCGCACGCCGGAATGAAACGCCTAAAGCAATTGTATCCGGAACAAGTTTCGCTAATGATGGGCTTACATCCGTGTTACGTGAAAGAAAATTACCGCGAAGAACTCGCCATTGTTTTCTCCGAACTGCAACAAGGCGGCTATGTAGCCGTGGGCGAAATTGGCGTGGATTTGTACTGGGATAAGTCGACACTCAACTGGCAGCTCGAGGCGTTTTGCACGCAAATCGACTGGGCTTTAGAACTCAATTTGCCCATAAACATTCATTGCCGCGAAGCATTTAACGAAATTTTCGAGGTTTTAAAATCGTATCGAAATCGCGGTTTGCACGGCATTTTCCACTGTTTTACAGGTAATCTTCAGCAAGCGCAACAAGCTGTCGATTTAGGTTTGAAGCTGGGAATTGGCGGCGTGGCGACGTTTAAGAATGGGAAAATCGATCAGTTTTTGCATGAAATCCCGCTTTCGGAAATCGTTCTGGAAACCGATGGTCCGTATTTGGCGCCGGTTCCGCATCGAGGTAAACGCAACGACCCCGCATTTTTGCGCTTAATTGCCGAGAAATTAGCCGCCATTTACAGCATTTCCTTCGAAGAATTGGCGCACACAACAACACAAAATGCTAAAAGCGTTTATAAAATCTAGTTTTTGGGCAATCCCTGCCGCTATTTAGTGGAAATGTGGCGGTAGCGGCAGGTCGCGCTTTTGCTGCAATAAACAACACAAAAAACGGTTCAGCTAGTTTTTGAGCCGGCTTCCTCTGGTCGCCATCTCAAACACAGCTTCACACGTTTTTTAGTTGTCGTTTATTTTCGCGCCAATCGCTATTGCAAAAGCGTGCAAAAGAAAAATATCGCATTTTAAAACAACGATTTTTCCCGGACGAAGTACTTTTCTGCAAGAGCGGTTGAAGCGGAAATAAAGCTGGACAAAAAGCTTGTGGAGGCGGTATTGCTACAAACCCGAGTTCGATTATTGATACACCCGAATATAATCGATTTCGAATGTTTGTGGAAATGCCGCTTCATCGATGGACGGACCGCCAAAATTGCCTCCGACAGCCACATTTAAAATGAAATAGAACGGCTGATTGTACGGCCAAGTATCCTCGTTTTTAACCGCTGGATTGTAGGTGTACACGTAGTTTCCGTCGACGAAAAATGCAATCGATTCTTCGTTCCATTCAATAGCATAGTCGTGAAAACCCTTATCGATTCCGGCAATTTTTGAAATTTTAGTATTGATGGTGTTTCCGTGGCTCGACTGTGTGTGCAGAGAAGTAAACACTTCGCCCGGAGCGCGTCCGACGTACTCTAAAATATCAATCTCTCCACATTTGGGCCAGCCCACTTGTTTAATGTTTGCACCCAACATCCAGAAAGCAGGCCAAGTTCCAACGGCTGTAGGCACTTTTGCGCGCGCTTCCATACGGCCGTACTTGAACTCCTTTTTAGAAGCCGTTGTAATTCGGGTCGAGTAAAATTTGTCGTCTTTCTTGGTTACGTTTATCACGAGTTTTCCGTCGCGAAGTTCGTGGTTGTCGCGGGTGTACAACTGTTTTTCGTTATTTCCCCAGCCACAAATATTCGGACAACCGTCGCCAAGCTCGAAATTCCAAACTTTTTCGTTGAGTGTCTTGCCGTTAAATTCTTCCGACCAAACTAATTTTCGCTTTTGTGCAAATCCCGAAAGGCTGCACGCAAGAAGTAGTACTGCAATTTTAGTTTTCATTATTCTACGGTTAAAACTTTAAACGAATTGGTTTGGGCATTTGTGCCGATATAAATTTTAAAAGTGCCGGCTTCGGTTTCCCATTTGCGGTTTGCGGAAAAGAATTCAAGCATTTTTTTGTCGATGGTAAACGTTACCGATTTGGTTTCGCCAGCAGCTAGCGTAACCAACTCAAAACCTTTAAGTTCTTTAACGGGGCGCGTTCCGGTTGCTACTTCGTCTTGGATGTACAGTTGTACGACTTCAGTTCCGCTTACTTTTCCCGTATTTGTAAGATCGATACTTGCGGTAACTTTTCCAGAATCATTCAGTTTGGTGCTACTTAAGCGAAGGTTACTGTACGAAAACGTGGTGTAACTGAGTCCGTAACCAAACGGGAATTGCGGTGTGTTGGGAACATCGCCGTAATGCGACCAGAATACACTGTTGGGTTCGTTAGCAGCCGGACGCCCGGTGCTTTTAGCGTTGTAATACAAAGGCAGTTGCCCGACCGATCGCGGAAAGCTCATCGGAAGTTTTCCTTGCGGGTTAAAATCGCCGAACAAAATTTGTGCAATGGCATTTCCGCTTTGCGTACCCAAGTGCTAAGCTTCCACTATTGCTGGAATGTTTTCGGCGGCCCATGGAATGGTTAGTGGGCGGCCGTTTTGCAATACCAACACAATGTTTTTGTTTACGGCGAAAACGGCTTCTAGTAAATCTTGTTGAACCCCAGGCAATCCGAGTTCGGACCGGCTGCGTCCTTCGCCCGATTGCAGGCCGTGTTCGCCGAGCATCATTACTACAACATCGGCATTCTTGGCGGTTTCGATTGCTGCTGCAAATCCGCTTTTATCGCGGGTATTGATAGTGAGTTCCGAAACGAATTTGGTTTCACCAAGCGCTACGTCAGCTCCTTTTGCGTATGTAATTTGGGCGTTGGGATAGTTTTTCAAGCCTTCGAGTAACGAAACGGCGGTATTGTCGCTCGCTCCTATTCGCCAGCTTCCGAGCGGACTGGTTTTATCTGCTGCAAGTGCGCCAATCACGGCAATTCTTTTCCCTGATTTTGGTAAGGGAAGTAAATTTTGTTCGTTTTTTAGCAATACAACCGACTTCAAAGCCATGTCTAAAGCAATTTTCTGAAAGGGTTCAGAGAAGGTCACTTCTTTTTCACGCTGGGCATCGCAGTATTTGTATGGATCGTCGAACAAGCCAAGTTCGAATTTCAGTTTTAAAACACGTCGTACGGCATCGTTTAAGTTTTCTTCGGAAACCTTACTGGATCTAACCAAATCTTCGAGATGATTCACGTAGGCGTAGGATTCCATATCGATGTCGTTTCCAGCGTTTAAAGCTATTTCGGCGGCATGAGATAGGTTCGAAGCGTATCCGTGTGGAATCATTTCCATGATCGATCCCCAATCGGAAACCACGGCGCCGGAGAACTTCCAACGGTTTTTGAGCACATCGCGTTGCAAATACGAACTTGCTGTTGCGGGAACGCCGTTGAGGTCGTTAAAAGCATTCATAAAGGTTCGAACGCCGGCATCGACTGAAGCTTTGAATGGGGGAAAGAGTACGTTTTCGAGAGTTGATTCGCTGACATCTACGCTGTTATAATCGCGTCCGGCTTCGGCAAAACCGTATCCCACAAAGTGTTTAGCGCAGGCGAGTATGGTATTATTTGCGGAGAGATCGGTACCTTGAAAACCTTTGATGCGTGCAACGGCGATTTCACTTCCGAGGTACGGATCTTCGCCAGACCCTTCCATAACACGGCCCCAACGAGCATCTCTCGAAACATCGACCATGGGAGCGAACGTCCAGTTGATTCCAGCAGCTGAGGCTTCTTCAGCGGCCATTCGTGCCGATTTTTCAATGGTTTTCAAATCCCAACTAGCAGCTTCGGCCAGCGGAATGGGGGAAATAGTTTTAAAGCCGTGAATGACATCGAATCCGAAAATAAGTGGGATTTTCAAACGGGAATTGTCCATCACTATTTTTTGGATGTTGCGAACTTGTTCGGCGCCGGTAATGTTGAGCACCGAACCTACGAGTCCTTTTTTTAGATGTTCTAATTTCTCGGCTGCTTGCCCAGATTTGGGTTCTGGACCTGTTACGTCGTAAAAGCCGTTGTACTGATTGAGCTGTCCAACTTTTTCTTGGAGCGTCATCAGTTTCAAAACTGAATCAACTTTTATATCAATTGCATTTTTCGATGCCGTTTGCTTTGTTGCCACAGGAGCTGTACTACTGCAGGCCACGCCTACGGCAATTGAGAGGCAAATGACGGATTTTACTATTTTCATTTTACTTAAAAATAAGGCAGACAGCATTCTTTTGGAATGCGATGTCTGCCATAATTAAAAGGGATTTCTATTGGTAAACGCGGATGTAATCTACTTCCATGGTTGCCGTTTGGAAGTCGTTTGCAACCGTTCCTCCGAAGGTTCCTCCCATAGCCACATTCATGATTAGGAAGAAATCGCTATTAAACGGTACACTGTTGTTATTTGCAAAGGAATGGAACAATACGTCATCTACATAAAAACGTATTGAAGATGGGCTCCAAACTACTTTATAAAGGTGAAACTCTGAGCTTACGTTGGCTACATTGGTTGTATTGGTGTTGGCATTACCGCCGAAATTTCCAGGATAGTGCAACGATCCGTGTATTACGCCGGGGCTATTTCCGCGGTGTTCCATGATATCAATTTCGCCGCAGTTTGACCACCCTACTTCGGGGAAATTTGCACCAAGCATCCAAATAGCGGGCCAAGTACCTCCGCCTACGGGAAGTTTAGCACGTGCTTCAACTTTACCATACGTAAATTCGAATTTATCTTGTGATTTTAGTCGTGCTGATGTCCAGTTGTTGCCTGTTTTTAGAGCATTGATTTTCAGGGTACCATCGCTAACTGCAACGTTTGCCGCGTTATTGGTGTAGCTTTGCACCTCGTTATTACCCCAACCGCCACCACCTAAGTCGTAGCCCCATTTGGTTGCATCGGGTGCTCCGGCAACATCAAATTCATCAGACCAAACAAGGTTTGTGTAGTCGGTTACTGGATCTTGTACGGGCGGTGTTGTCGTGAAGATATGGTACCAAGCTAAACCGGGATCGTTACCCATGACAGCTCGTACTACCATACGGTTCTCTGTTATAGACAAGATTTCATAGGAACTTTGACCTATGTAGTATCCCATAAATGCATTGTTGTTAAAATTGAGCATTGTACCGCGCGTTTGACCTGCTACATTATTTTGTAATACTACTGAAGTTGAAGGACTTAGCCCAACAGTTCCTTCAGCAGGTACCGTGAAAGGGTAACAAAAATCGGTTCCAGCACTACCTCCTCCTACACTTTGATAAGAGACATGAAAAAATGTACTGCCTCCATTGTCAAGTCTAAAATAAAGGTTGTCGCCGTCTTTTCGAAAGGTTAATTCATTGTCGTACAAACAGCTACTGTCTGGAGAGCCTGCCTTTTCGAAAGGTGCGGCAGCATAGTAAACAGGGAAATAGTTTTGTGTTGCATCACTGTTATTTGGTCCTACACCTAAGTGTCCGGGTTCTCCCGCTGCCCAATACCAGGTTTTTTGTGTTCCACCTGTAAGGAATGCAACTGCTTCATCGTCACGGAAATTGCTCAAAACGGTAACTTCAGTGGTTATTGTCGTTGCGGTACCAGCAGTTCCTGTAGCAGTAATTGTTACAGTATAAGTATTTAAACCAGGTGTGGTGTATCCGTGAGTTACAACGCCAGTAGGTACAGGTGCTCTTCTTGTATCCCCGTAATCAAACTGTTAAGATATTGCATTATCGGCCGTTGCGGTAAATTTAACCAATCCGCTACCGTCGCCGTTCGGATTTTCAGCGTCTTGACCTATAATTTCTACCGTCACGGCTAAATTTTCAGGAGTGGTTAACTCCCCGAAGCTATTATTTTCTTCACATCCTAAAAACAAAAATAGGCTGAGAACGGTAAAGCTTTTAAAAAGTAACTTTTTCCTAAGTACACGACAAAAATTGTATTAAATTAATTTCCAG
>NZ_NOXX01000108.1 GCF_002251775.1 Flavobacterium aurantiibacter | reverse complement strand
GATTAAAAGATTAAAAGATTAAAAGATTAAAAGATTGAAAGATTAAAAGATTGAAAGACAGAAGTACAGTTTAGTATTCGACAGGTTTGGGCAACACTTTCAAGAATTTCGAGTGAAAGCTTAAAACAATTTAAAAATCAAGAATTTAGAGATTGAATTATTTTTCATAATCGCATAGGAAGTCGGAATGCGCGATTACTAACTGATCTAATTTACCGCTCTTAAAAATTATCGTAATACGTTAAATCTTTACTGATTTTACCGTCCTTAATTTCAAAGATAGTGCAAATAGGTAGTGAGAATTTCTTGCCATCTGGTGCAGTTCCCGACGACTCGAATTCAACAATAACATGATTTTCAGAAGGATACATGGCTACCACGCGATCTTGAACATCTGGTATCATTTTGTGTAATTCCGAATATTTTTTGACGATCTCGCCGTGCGACATCTTTACGTTTTTGAGTCCATACGCCGGATCTTTCATCTCGGGCTGTGCAATGTACATAGCTGCCATTTTCTACCAATCGTGATTATTAAAATGTGTAAAATATTGCTCGATAATTGCTTTGTTAGTTGCGGAATGATCCTGCTCAACAGCAATTGGCTTTGATTGCTGGCAAGATATTGCAATCAGCGAAAAAACAGTGAGTAAGGCAGTGTACTTCATAAGTTTGGTTTTTGGTTGGTTAAATCGTTTTTATCTGTTAAAAAGTTTGTTCCGTTTGATGTCGATTCCTTTTCGCAACAGATACGCATGGTAGGAACTCGGCACATCGTGTGTCCATTTTGGTAAAAGTAAAATTATTAAAATCACATCTAAATGTGCTATAAATCCTACGATTACGCAGCTGTAAAAATAGATTCCAGCCGTTTTAAAACCAAGTAACGCCGTGAATGCAACCAAAAGCGTGATTCCCCAAAATTTTGAAAGAATGGCATGTGTACAAGTTTCTTTTTTGAATTTGAGCAGACTAATTACGTAACAAAGTGCTTCCATAATAACGATCGTGTAAATGCCAAGCAGGTTTTCGCGCAGCAAATCACTTCTTAAAAGCCAAGTTGCAAAGCCAATCGACAACCAAAAAATTAAATCGGTCTGACTGTCAAGTCGTCTTAAATTCTGATTCGAACTGTTTTGTTTTCGAGCGATAACACCATCAAAAATATCAGTAAGTAAACCAACGTACATCAAAATCAGTATACACAAAACCGATTGTTCTCCGTAGAAATACGCGAGTGCTAGAATTATTGGTGCAAAACAAAATCGAATTAAAATTAAGGTTTTTGGAATGTTCATTTTTGCTGTTGCACTATTTTAAGTTCCTATTTATCTGATCGATGATAAGTCAAAAGTAGGTTATTTTTTTTACCAGGTCTCCACATTTACGAGTAAGGAAGTCGGGGGGGATTTTGAGATTTAAAGATTAAAAGATTGGGAAATTGAAAGATGGAAGTACAGTTTAGCATTCGAAAAGCTCGCGGAGGAGCTTCCTAGCGTTAAGCGCTGCTTTGCGCGAAACGTTCAACGACTGTCGTGTTTTCGAGCTTTACACGCCTTAAGTCATAAAAAAACCCACCCTCGTTTGCACAAGGATGGGAAAAATTGCTATGAAAAAGAAATTACTAGTCGCCTAGTACTTATCAAAAGTAAAAAAATACTTTTTATTATGAGAACATGTCCTTAACTTTTTCAAAAAAAGATTTCTCGCTTTTTTCCGGATGAGGTATGAAGTTTTCATCAGTAAGCGCTTTTTCGAAAAAGATTCGCTGTTCTTTTGTTAAAGTCTTGGGTGTCCACACATTTACGTGAACCAACAAATCGCCGTTGCCGTAGCCATTTATGTTCGGAACTCCTTTGCCTTTTAAACGCAAAATTTTTCCGGATTGTATGCCTTCTTCCAGCTTTATACGGACCTTGCCGTTTACCGCTTCGATATCTTTCGATACACCCAATGCCGCTTCGGCAAAACTAATATACAAGTCTAAATGTAGGTTCTCGCCCTCGCGTTTCAAGGTTTCGTGTTCAACTTCTTCAATGGCCACTAACAAATCGCCTGGTATGCCGTTTCCTGGCGCGTCGTTTCCTTTATTCGAAACTTTTAGTTGCATGCCATCAACAACACCGGCTGGAATTTTAATCGAGACGGTTTCGTCGTTTACAATCATTCCTTGTGCGTCGGCATTAGCAGGTCGGTTTTCTAAAATCTGTCCAGCACCGCCGCAGGTAGGGCATGTACTCGCCGATTGCATGCGACCCAAAATGGTATTTGTAACACGCATTACTTGGCCTTGTCCGTTACAGGTTCCGCAGGTTTTGTAGCGAACGCCTGGAGCCTGAACTTTCCGTTTTACTTTGATTTTCTTCTCAACACCGTTGGCAATTTCTTCCAGCGTTAAACGAACTTTAATGCGCAGGTTACTGCCTTTTACACGTCGTTGTTGTCCGCCGCCTCCGCCAAATCCGCCAAAACCACCACCGAAGGCACTTCCGAAGATGTCGCCAAATTGCGAGAATATGTCGTCCATGTTCATATTGCCACCGCCAAATCCACCGCCTTCAAAAGCTTGATGCCCGTACTGATCGTACTTGGCGCGTTTCTGCGGATCGCTGAGCACTTCGTAAGCTTCAGCAGCTAATTTAAACTGCTCTTCGGCTTCTTTGTTGCCCGGATTTTTATCGGGGTGAAATTCTATCGCTTTCTTGCGGTAGGCTTTCTTGATGGTCGCTTCATCGGCATTTCGCGGAACACCAAGTATTTCGTAAAAATCTTTTTTCATCTTAATTTCCCGTTACAACTTTTGGGTATCGGATGATTTTGTCACCCAATTTGTATCCCTTTTCAATTACATCAACCACCTTTCCCT
Organism: Flavobacterium aurantiibacter; assembly: GCF_002251775.1. Classification (GTDB taxonomy): domain Bacteria; phylum Bacteroidota; class Bacteroidia; order Flavobacteriales; family Flavobacteriaceae; genus Flavobacterium; species Flavobacterium aurantiibacter. The sequence continues at coordinate 5,590 of NZ_NOXX01000108.1, read as the reverse complement.
TCAAATGCGGCTCAGGCGCTGGTATTTGCGTGATGGCTTCCGCAAAGTCGGCATCGAATAAATCGCCCGCTTTAACGTCAACTTGCTCAAGACCTTTGCTTTGCAAGGTGCTTTTAAACTTATCGTGAATCAAACTTACACCTTTAAACAAAGCTTCGTCGACGTTCTCGGCTTTTGAAATTTCGGCTACCGCACGATCGAAATCGTCTAAAATCGGAAGCAATGCCACTAAAACGTCTTGATTTGCCGTCTTAAATAAATCGATTCGCTCTTTTGCAGTTCTGCGTTTGTAGTTTTCAAATTCAGCAAACAAACGAATAAACTTATCTTTTTCTGCAGCTAAATCAGCAGTTAATTTTTCTTCGGCCGACAATTCCACTTCGGGTTTTGTCGGTACATCCGACGCATTGTCAGTTGTTTCAGCAGCAGCTGCATTTTCGGCAATAATTTCTTCCTCCGGCTTATTTATTTCGGTTTGCTCCGTACTCATTTTTCCTTCTGATTTCAAGGGATTTTTAAATTTCATCTCAATTTGCTTACGCCTGTACTGCAAGGATATTGCCAAAGCAGTTTGCTGTGTCAAATTGTCACCATTTCATCGTTTGATAATGTCTCGCGATGGGTGTTTGTATTGCAGCAAGTTTTTAAGGGCCTCGTCGAGCGATTCGTATTTGAAATAGAAGCGTTTATGCATGAGTTTTGCAGGCGAGACCCGTTGCGAGTCGAACAGCAAGGTGTGCATTTCGCCTAAAATGAGTTCCATTACAAATCGCGGCACAGCAGGCAACCAAAGGACTCGGTCGGCGTAATGGGCTATCTTTTCAGTGAGAATTCGGTTGGTTGTAGGCGAGGGGGCAACAGCATTAAAAACGCCTTCGAGAAAAGTAGCCTCTGCATCTTCGTAAATTTCGACCATGTCGTCGATATGAATCCACGATTGCCAATTCGAACCGTCTCCAAACCAAGTTCCAAAACCTTTTTTAATCGGATTGTAAATTTGCGGAAATACGCCGCCTTCGGTAGCGAGAACCAATCCGGTGCGCAGCTTACAAACACGCATGCCAAAGTCGGCAAAACGATCTGCAGCCGCTTCCCACAATACGGTAACTTCGGATAAAAAGCTGCCATCGCGTTCGCTGAAGTCTTCGGTGTACAGCCGATTTTTATCGCTCGGATAAATCCCAATAGCCGAAGCCGAAATGAAATGTACCGGTTTGTGCTCGCTGGCCGCAACCAAGTCGTACAGCATGTTTGCCGTTTTTACGCGACTGTCGATGATTTCTTGTTTGTATTTCTTTGTCCAACGTTTAGCAATGGTAGCTCCCGCTAAATGTATGATGCTCCGAACATCGGTTATGCAATTCGGATCAATATATCCCGTGCTTGGATCCCACAGAAAATTAACCACATTTTTCTGCTCGATAAACTTACTTTTTGAAGTAGTAAGTACATGTACAATGAGGCCTTTAGCAGTGAGTTTGTTTACTAATCGTCTGCCAATTAAGCCAGTTGCGCCTGTAACCAATACGTTGGTGACCATTTTCATGCTTTCAATTTTAGTGTCCATTCAAACCGAAATCGAGATACTTCCTGGCCACTTTCGTTGGTTCCAACCGCTTCAAGCCAAAAAGTAGTGTTGTCGGATTCGGGTTTTAAATCGCTAACAGCTTTATGAACGGTTTCGCCACCTAAACACGTAAAAACGATTTTTCCGGTAGCTTTTTTGGTAAAAACCGATTCGTTTCGAGCCACCAACATGCTGATTCGCTTTTTTGATTGTTGGATTTCGTTCATAACCAAAGCACCTGTTGCCAATTCGGCGGCCATAGCTTGAACAGCGAAGTACATCGAATTAAACGGATTTTGATTAATCCACCGATGGGTAACGTCAACGGTACAGCTCTTCGCGTCGAGTTTCTTCACACGCACTCCGCATAAATAGGCGGAAGGCAGCTTAAAGAATAAAAATTGATTTACCTGAGAAACGGTCATACCTCGTATTTAAGCCGTGAATTTACGACGTCTTTGCGGAAATCCTACAGTTTGTTTATTGTTAATATTTTGTTAATATTAGGTACTATGCAAAACAATGTACCTGTTTTCGTTTATATCTTTGCATAAGAAATTAACAGACAATAGATAGTACTAGTCAGAAGTGAGTTTCAATCATCATCAAATCAAAATCAAAAAAATCATGAAATTATGAACATCGAGAACACAAAAGCTCAAATGCGCAAGGGTGTTTTGGAATTTTGCATCCTCTCGGTCTTGAAAGACAAGGAAGCATACACATCCGAAATTCTCGATACCTTAAAAAACGCCAAGTTGTTGGTTGTGGAAGGTACCGTTTATCCGCTCTTAACTCGTTTAAAAAACGATGGATTACTAAATTATCGCTGGGAAGAATCGACCTCTGGTCCGCCAAGAAAGTACTACGGTCTAACTGAATTAGGTAAAACTTTTCTCAACGAGTTAAATAATACTTGGACCGAATTATCAGACGCAGTTTCAATCATCACTAATCAAAACTAGAAATCATGAACAAAACCGTTAATATAAATCTGGGTGGCTTATTCTTCCACATCGATGAAGATGCTTACCAAAAGTTATCGCGCTATTTTGATGCGATAAAGCGTTCTTTATCCGACGCGAATGCACAAGATGAGATAATAAAAGATATCGAAGTACGTATTGCCGAGCTTATTTCGGAGAAGCACAGCAGTGGCAAGCAAGTAATTAGTTTAAAAGAGTTAGACGAAATAATCGCGGTTATGGGACAGCCGGAAGATTATCGTTTAGATGGTGAAGCTGCTGCAGAACCGATCGACTCAACGTTTCAAAACAGAAAAACACGCAAACTGTACCGCGATATCGACGAAGGAATGATCGGTGGCGTGGCTGCAGGTTTAGGGCACTATTTTGGTGTTGAAAAAGTATGGATTCGCGTTTTGTTGGTAGCGCTTGTGTTCTTGGGTGTTGGTAGCGGTATTATTGCTTACATCGCGCTGTGGATTATTATTCCGCAAGCGATCACTACCAGCGAAAAATTGGAAATGCGCGGAGAACCCGTAACGATTTCCAATATTGAGAAAAAGGTGCGCGAAGAGTTCGAACAAGTGTCGGAGCGCTTCAAAAACACCGATTTTTCGGCCGCTGGCCAACGCGTACAAACCGGAGCGCAGCGCGTTTCTAATTCGTTAGGCGATGCATTCGGAACTTTAGTGAAAATCTTCGTAAAATGTATCGGAATACTTATTATTCTTTCCTGCATCCCAGTTATTGTAGCACTGATTTTAGGTGTGTTTGCCACAAGTACAGCGCTTGTTTCTGAATTCCCGTGGTCGGTTTTGTATGAAGGAGGCAATTTTACCGACTATCCGTTATGGTTAATTGGTGTACTGATCTTAATTGCTTTTGGCGTACCTTTCTTTTACTTGATGTTGTTAGGTTTTAAATTGTTGCTCAACAATTTTAAATCGCCAGGGAAGATATTCAACTTTACGATTTTAGGTTTTTGGATAATAAGTATCATCTTGTTGATTGCTTTTACCATCGCTCAAATTAAGGAGTTTGCGTACGAAGGTCGCACGACCAACAAGCAAGACATTGCAGTTGATCTCAACAAAACCTTACTGATTCAGTTTGCAGAAAACGACGATGTTGAAATCGATCCGAGAGACCACAACGATTTTCAAATCTACACAGATAGTACCGACAAAGAGTATATTTACAGCGAAGATATTAGCTTCGAGATTCGTAAGTCAACAAAACCAACAGCTTATGTGCAAATTGTTAGACGGGCGAACGGAAATTCATCGAAAGCAGCACGTCATAATGCAGAAGAAATTACATACAATTATACGTTTGCCGATAATACACTTACTTTTAATAAGTATTTGATTACGGATGTTAAGAACAAGTTTCGCGATCAGGAAGTAGAAATTATCTTGTATTTACCGGAAGGCGTTACTTTTAAGACCGCCGAAAACGTAACGGATTTCGATATAACTGATAACGATTTCTTTAACTTGCATTACAGCTCAGATGAGTATCTTTATAAGGTTTATTCGGATCAGGTAAAATGTTTGACTTGCCCGGAAAGTGAGAATGAATTTAACGATGTTATTCAAACGCAAACAAAAATTGGCGATACGATTGTAACAAAAGTGCAAGTGGGTCGTCAGAATATAGAAACCAAAACGACCGAAGACGGTACGTTGATCATTTCTGAAAACGGAACAGTAACTAAAATCAAAACCAAATGATCAAATTTATTATCTGGATTGCAAGAATCATTGTAGCCGTAGCCATCGCCTTAGTTTTTGCAGCTTGTGGCGGAAATCCATGGGGAGTAAAGGGAAGCGGAAAAATTGTTACCCAAACACGAACAGTTAACGCAGCCTTCACAGGTATCGATGCCGGGACAGGAATCGAAGTACGCGTTTCGGAAAATCCATCAACGGAAATTACCGTAACCGCAGATGATAATTTACAAGAACTTATTGAAGTTGTTGTGGAAGGAAATGTATTGAAAGTACGTTCAACAGGAAGTTACGACGCCGAAGAAACACCGGTAGTAACTGTTCAGGTACCAGAAATCGAAGTTTTGAAAGCTTCTAGCGGAGCGACATTAAAATCGACTTCCACTATTAAAGGTACAAAGCTTACTTGCGATTCGAGCAGCGGTAGTACCTTACGAGTAGATGCTGAAGCCGATGTGATTCGACTTACCTCTTCGAGCGGAAGTTCGTTACAAGTAAAAGGAAAAGCATTAGAGTCGTTTGCAGACGCTTCGAGCGGAAGTTCGCTAAATGCTGCCGAATTGAGTTCGAATAAAGTTACTGCTTCGGGAAGCAGCGGCAGTACGATTCGTGTGGCGCCTTTGGTGGAGTTAAACGCCGACGCTTCGAGTGGAAGTTCGATTGTTTACGTGAAAGTTCCTGAGAAGATTAACACCAAGACAAGTTCAGGTGGAAGCGTAAGTTCCAATTAGTAGGTTAGGATTAGTTATGATAAAGAGTCGGACTGTTTCAGTTCGGCTTTTTTTTATGCTTTTTGGCCGGATGTTTCTTCTTCGAAACAAGCTTGATGCAGAAAAAAATTGATTTTCTGTAAATTCAGTTATCTTTTATTGGAAGTAAATCGTTGATTTTTTGGAAACAAAAAATGCATTTAAACGTATGTATTACAGTTATTTACTTCGGGTAATATTGCAATATTACAAATTGAAAAATACAAAGTCGTTTCACTTTTAGAAATCGCTTGTTTATATGTCTGGATTGTCGCACCTCTTTCTCCGCGTTAGGTGGTGCAGCGGAAAGCGCGCAACGTTGAAACATGAGGCAAATAGCAACAGCCGTGGCGACCACAGAAGCCGCGGATTTTGCCGAATTTGCCCAAGTGGCAACGGCGTACTTGTAGCGTAAACACCGCCCGCCGCACCATAAGAACCTGAGTTCGATTAAAAATTTTTGTCAGATCGCTTGAAATCAACAAATCGTGAAACAAAATAGCAATGAAAAGGAACGACTCCAACGCTAAACATATAAACGGCTGCCTACTTCGTTAGATTTTTTTGCGATACTACAGT
>NZ_NOXX01000102.1 GCF_002251775.1 Flavobacterium aurantiibacter | reverse complement strand
TTTGAAAATTCGATTGTTTGTGTACGTATTTGGCTTTGTGATTTTACTGCGTAATATTGCAATATTCCCTCGAATAAAATATTGTAAATCATTGCGTTAATCTAAATTGATTATATAATATTTCGGCGCATTTATCACTAAAATACATAACGCTTTTTTGAAAAATCGCCTACAAGCGCGTTTGCCGTTCCCATAATTACTCTCAGCAGCTGGGATTAATGTCTTGAGTTAAAAAACTACGATGAGCGTAGAAAAGAACACCTTGCAAAAACAGAACGTAGCTTTTTACCATAAAAAAAGACTGCCCGAAGACAGTCTTTTACTTACTATATGCTTTTTTCTATTACGACTTAATCAATTCGAAACTGCGCTTTACAAAAGCGGTTAATTCTTCGCCTTTCAACAGGTTTTGCGACAATTTTGCCAAATCGAGCGCCTGTTTTACCAGTTTCGATTGCGCATCGTTATCTGCTGTATTTAAAATACGTTCTGCCAGTTCCGAGTTAGTATTTACCACCAAATTGTACATTTCGGGCATGCTTCCCATACCAAACATACCGCCACCTGTTGCACTCATTTCTTTCATACGACGCATAAATTCGGGTTGCGTAATAATAAACGGCGCCGCACTGCTGTCCATTGCTTCTAACTGTACCGTATAAGTAGGTTTTGGAACAATTTCTTCAACCACCGTTTTTAATTTCTCTTGCTGTTCGTCCGATAATTTAGAAATTACCGTATCGTCTTTCTTGATTAAATTGTCGATATGATCCGCGTCTACACGTACAAAGCTGAGGTTTTCGTTATCGCTCTCTAATTTTTGAATCAAATGTGCCACAATCGGCGAGTCGAGCAACAGCACTTCGTAACCTTTTGCAGTGGCCGCCTCAATGTATTGGTGTTGCGCATCTTTATTGGCTGCATACAGTGCAATCAATTTACCGTCTTTATCGGTTTGAGCGTCTTTGATTTTTTCTTTCAACTCGTCAAGAGTTAAGAAGGTATCGTTAACCGTTGGGTATAACATAAATGCGCCGGCTTTTTCGTAGAACTTAGGTTCCGACAACATACCGTACTCCAACACAATTTTAATATCGTTCCACTTTTTCTCGAAGTCCTCGCGATTTTCCGTGAAAAGCGATTTCAACTTATCCGCTACTTTACGCGTAATGTAGTTCGAAATCTTCTTCACATTTCCGTCGGCTTGCAAATACGAACGCGATACGTTCAACGGAATATCTGGTGAATCGATTACACCTTTTAGCATGGTCAGGAATTCAGGTACAATTCCTTCTACATTATCCGTTACAAAAACCTGATTTTGATACAGTTGAATCTTATCTTTCTGAATTTGTAAATCAGCCGCCAGTTTCGGGAAGTACAAAATTCCGGTCAGGTTAAACGGATAATCTACATTCAAATGGATGTTAAACAAGGGTTCATCGAACTGCATCGGATACAACTCGCGGTAGAAGTTTTTGTAATCTTCGTCGGTTAAATCGGCGGGTTGTTTCGTCCATGCCGGCGTCGGATTGTTTACAATGTTATCTACCTCTTGGTATTCTGTCTGGTAATCTTCAGGTGCATCCTCCGGTTTTGGCAAAGCTTCTTTACGAGTTCCAAACTTAATCGGAATCGGCATAAACTTGTTGTATTTGTTCAACAAGCCTTTGATTTTGCTTTCCTCCAAGAACTCAACCGAATCTTCCGCAATGTGCAAGATAATTTCGGTACCGCGAGTTTGCTTGTCCGATGCAACTAAGGTAAACTCCGGACTACCGTCGCACGTCCAATGCGCTGCCGGTTCGTCTTTGTAACTTTTGGTGATGATCTCTACTTTATCGGCCACCATAAAAGCGGAATAAAATCCGAGACCAAAATGACCTATAATGCCCGTGTCTTTGGCACTATCTTTATATTTATCTAAAAACTCCTCGGCACCCGAAAAAGCAACTTGGTTGATGTAACGTTCCACTTCTTCGGCAGTCATACCAATACCTTCGTCGATAATGTGCAACTTTTTGCCTTCTTTGTCAATTTTCACTTCAATTTTCGGTTGGCCGTATTCCACACTGGCTTCGCCAATACTGGTTAAGTGTTTGAGCTTCAACGTAGCGTCTGTCGCATTCGAAACCAACTCGCGCAAAAAGATTTCGTGATCACTGTATAGAAATTTCTTGATCAGCGGGAAGATGTTTTCAACCGAAACATTAATTTTTCCTGTTGTCATAGTCGTTTATGTTTAGTTTTATTCGCTTTCCGCAAAGCAAATCAAGTACCACTGTCAAAAAAAATGACAAATTGTCGGTTCAATTTTACAATTTATTTAGATAATTCTACAACCGTTAATTTTAACAGTCTTGTATCTTTGTCCTGTAATTAAAACAATTAAAATTGATGAAAAAAATACTTTTCGCGCTCATGTTAGCAGTTAGCGTAGTGGCTTGTAAGTCGTCAACTTCGGCAGTAAGTACCAAAGTCGACAGTAAAGTACAATCTTCTCTAAAAGGAAATTGGACAATTCAGTCGGTTACTTATCCGAACTCGAACGTTTTTAAGGTAAACTCTTTTCAATTGGCCGACAGCCAGTGCTTTGTTGGAAGCGCTTGGAAATTAGTCGCCAATAACGATTCAGGAACTATGTCTATAGAAAAAGGAGGTTGTCCTTCATTTTCATCGCCAATTAAATGGTATATCAACAAGGAAGGACAATTTGTACTAAAAGTTCTAAACGCCGGTGAAAAAGCAAAACGCGTGAAAGACGGATACGTACTTTCTGTGGCCAACGTTACTGAAAGCAGCTTTCAGTTGGTTGATGTTGTAGATATCGCCGGAAAACAAACCAACATAGTATATCAATTCGTTAAAAATTAAAACATTCTCCCATGAAAAAGATAGGAATTTATGCAGTAACAGCTGCCTTTTTAGTAGCATCGCTAACAGGTTGCGAAGCTGTAAAAAATACAAATAACACGCAAAAAGGTGTCGGTATTGGCGCAGTTGCCGGTGCGGTAATTGGCGGTGTTCTTGGAAACAACCTAGGTAAAGGCGGTAATGGTGCCTTAGGCGCAGTACTTGGTGGCGTAGTTGGCGGTACTGTTGGTGGCGTAATTGGTAACAAAATGGACAAGCAGGCACGCGAAATCGATAACGCGGTTCCAGGTGCGTCTGTAGAGCGCGTAGGCGAGGGGATTAAACTAACCCTAAACGAAAATGCAGTGCGTTTCGATACGTCTAAATCGTCTTTAACGCCAACAGCAAAAGCAAATCTTGATAAACTTGAGAAAGTTTTCGAGGAGTATCCAGACACAAACATTGTAATCTACGGATACACCGATAGCACCGGTTCAGCCGAATTTAACCAAAAGTTAAGCGAACAGCGTGCTGCTTCTGTAAAAGCGTATTTAGTTTCTAAAGGTATTGTAGCTTCCCGCATCACCACTCAGGGAATGGGTATCGCCGATCCTATCGCAACAAACGATACACCCGAAGGTCGTGCGCAAAACCGTCGTGTTGAATTCGCCATCACTGCGAACCAAAAAATGATCGAAGAAGCGCAAAAAGAAGTGAAGCAATAAAACAACGCGGGTTCAATTTTCACAGCGAACTCTCGGTAAGCCTTAAACAATTTTCAAACCGCAAGCGACAGTACTTTTACTTCGTTTGCGGTTTTTTATTTGGGCGTTGCGGCGCTCGGGTTTGCTGCGCAGCGTGTAGTGGCGCCGCCGCGCTTTACGCTGTATAAAACGTACTGCCGTTTGCATTTGCACGCATGGGCAAGGCTCATAAAATCGCCTCACCATCGCGGCAAATCGCAAAACAGCAGTTTTGTTTTATGCCGCTGCAATCGCTAACGCGAAATATCGTTCTAACGTTTCTCAGTAATTTTAACTTGGCTCTATTTCTGGGTTAAAAACCCGCTTTGACGATCTTTTTCTACTCATTTTTAGGCTTATTCTTAACGTTTGTTTACAAGTGTACAAGCATTTGTTGCCGTATTTTTGTAGTAAATCTAGTGTATCATGTGTGCTAAAAGAAAATCCGATGTTCTCGAAATCGACGATAACTATATCATCGAAAAATATATGGATAGCGTCCTTTCTGGCGCCGACCACCACAAAAACGTTTACCTTTTTTGTAAACACAACGAAATAGAAGAAGCAACTTTTTACAGCTTTTTCGGTTCGCTCGACGGCGTGAAAGCATCCATCTGGACAAAAATGTTCGACAATGCCGAAACTGCCCTTCGATCCGATGCGCAATACGAAAACTACGATGCCAAAACAAAACTCTTGTCCTTGTTCTATACCTTGTTCGAAATTTTTGCGCTGAATCGCAGTTACCTACTCGAAACGGTAAAAAAGGAACAGTATAAACTAAAAGATTTAGAACAACTCAAAGCGTTTCGCAAGCGTTTCAAAACCTTTGTCGACGGTATTCAGGCATACGACAATCAAAGCATTCCCGATAAATTTCGCCAACGCGCAAAACCGCTCTACAGCGAAGGTGCGTGGATTCAGTTCTTACTGCTTTTCCGATTCTGGCTCTCCGACGAGTCGCCTAAAGCGCAAAAAACCGATATCCTGATCGAAAAATCCGTAAATGCAGCCACCGATTTACTCGACATTAAACCCATAGAAAGCTTGTTTGACCTAGGTAAATTCCTTTGGAAGGAAGGAAACATGCGATGAAAACACTCGATAAAATTCCAACTACCAAAATTGAACGCGCTTCGCAACTCGTAAAAACAGGTTTTAAAGTGGGTACAAATTACTTGTCCTACTACGGCGAAAAACTAGTAAATCCAGACTTATCGCGCGATAAACTCAACGAGAACAACGCCGCCGATATTTACGATGGTTTAAAAAACTTAAAAGGTTCAGCCTTGAAAGTGGCGCAAATGCTTAGCATGGATAAAAATATCATGCCGCGCGCCTACGTCGAGAAATTCTCTCTTGCACAGTTTTCAGTTCCGCCTTTATCGGCTCCTTTGGTGCGAAAAACATTTAAAACCTACTTAGGGAAATATCCCGAAGAAATATTCGATACGTTTACGCCCGATTCAGTAAACGCAGCGAGTATCGGCCAAGTGCACCGCGCATCGATCGGCGAAAAACAATTGGCAGTAAAAATTCAATATCCGGGTGTTGCCGAAAGTATTAGTTCCGATTTAGCCATAGTGAAGCCATTCGCAATTCGAATGTTTAACCTACAAGGCAAAGATTCAGATCGGTATTTTAAAGAAGTAGAAGACAAACTTCTTGAAGAAACCGATTATAAATTAGAGTTACGTCAAGGACAAGAGATTTCAAAGGCTTGTGCGCAAATTCCGAACCTGAAATTCCCGAAATACTATCCCGAATATTCGTCGGCAAAAACCTTAGCCATGGATTGGATGGAAGGCGAACACCTTTCTGAATTCTGTGCCCGAAACACCGACACCGAACTCGGAAACAAGCTAGGTCAAGCGCTTTGGGACTTTTATATGTTTCAAATGCACGGCTTGAAGAGCGTTCATGCCGATCCGCATCCAGGGAACTTCTTGGTGAGTCCGGATAACGAACTAATTGCAATCGATTTTGGTTGCATTAAACGGGTTCCCGATAGTTTCTATTATCCGTACTTCGAATTGGCAAACCCAGAATTAATTGATGATCCGAAACGTTTCGATGAAAAATTATACGAGCTAGAAATTTTACGCACCGACGATACCCAAGAAGAAGTCGTGTATTTCACCTCGCTCTTTCGACGCTTGATGAAAGTATTTACGCAACCGTTTCACGGAAGTAGTTTCGATTTCTCAGATCCAGCTTTCTTTGACCAAATTGCCGCACTTAGCGAAGAATTTAGCAAGGATACACAAATTAGAAAAATGAACGGAAACCGCGGTTCACAACACTTTATCTACATCAATCGAACCTTTTTTGGATTGTACAATTTGTTATTCGACTTAAAAGCTGCGGTCGATACACAATATTATCAAAAATATATCGTTTAAAAAGTGTTAGTTTGGTGGTTAGTTAGTTTGTAAAGGCGGGATTTCTTTCGGAAATTACCGCCTTTATTTTTGCTCATGCTCGAAATTCAAAACGTTTCCTTCTCTTTTTCCAATCAGCTGATTATCGATAAGCTTGCCCTCGATTTACCGAGCGGTAAACACCTGGCTGTACTGGGCGAAAGCGGTTCGGGCAAAAGCACTTTACTGAAACTCATTTACGGCATTTACGATTGCCAAGAAGGTCAAATTGTATTCGATAACCAAAAAATAAAAGGTCCAAAACAACAACTTATTCCCGGACATCCCAATATTAAGTACGTTCCGCAAGACTTCGAGCTTAATTGGTATGCAACCGTTGCCGAGAATATCGGTACGTTTCTGTCTTATGCAACTCCTACAAAACGAAACGAAATTATAGCCGACTTGTTACATCGCTTCGACTTAACCGACGTTGCCTCCAAAAGAGCAATCGATTTAAGTGGCGGACAAAAACAACGAACGGCACTTGCAAAATCCTTAGCAATAAACCCAAAATTACTATTGCTCGACGAGCCGTTTAGCAACATCGATACCGCCCGGCGCAATCCCATCCGAAGAGCGCTTTTCGATTACGCAAGCGAAAACCAAATTGCCGTAATCTTAGCAACGCACGATCCCGACGACGCTTTAGCATTTACCGATTTCACACTTATTCTCCATCGCGGAAAAGCACTTCAATTTGGTTCTTCTTTTCAGGTTTACAATGCACCAAAAACACCCACAGTCGCTGCACTGTATTCCGATTTTACACTCTTCCGCGAAAGCGATTCAACCCGAGAAATTATCGTTTATCCACATGAGTTTTCAGTGGTTCCACAAAGTAACATCCAAGTTGTCGTTAAAAATTGCTACCAGCAACGATCTCAGTTCTTAGTGCAGGCACATACAAACCAAGGTGAAGTGTTTTTCTACAGTCAAACACCTTTCCAACCCAATACAATTTTGTGTTTAGAAGTACATCCAGACGCACAAAAACGCTGGCAACCAGAACAATTTTAGTGTCGTAAATCAATCGAGCAATCTGCTCACAGCGCATTTTTATTTATCGAACGTTCAATTTTAACAATTCCGAAATTTTTGGCTACTTTAGTACTTTCAAATTGTTATAATCTAAATTTTTCTAATGTATAATTCGAAAATCGCAGGTTTGGGTTTTTACGTGCCTGAAAACGTCGTTACAAATGCAGATTTGTCCAAAATTATGGATACCAGCAACGAGTGGATTATCGAGCGTACCGGTATTGAGGAGCGCCGTCACATCGTTAGAGGTCAGGATACCACTACATCCATGGGCGTAAAGGCCGCTAAAATTGCCATAGAACGCGCCAACATTTCAAAAGATGATATCGATTTTATCGTATTCGCTACGCTTAGTCCAGATTACTATTTTCCGGGGCCGGGTGTTTTGGTACAAAAAGAACTCGGCTTGAAAACCGTCGGAGCACTCGATGTCCGAAATCAGTGTTCGGGTTTTGTTTATGCACTTTCTGTGGCCGATCAGTTTATTAAAACAGGTATGTACAAGAATATATTGGTCATTGGTTCCGAAGTTCATTCAACGGGCTTAGACATGACTACCCGCGGTCGCGGCGTATCGGTGATTTTTGGCGATGGGGCAGGAGCTGCCGTAGTTTCTCGCAGTACCGACGATAGTAAGATATTATCGACACATCTCCACAGCGAAGGTCAACATGCCGAAGAGTTAATCGTGAAAGCACCGGGCATGGGCGGGCGTTGGGTTTCCGATATCGTTTCCGATAACGATCCAAACGACGAAAGTTATATGCCGTATATGAACGGACAATTCGTGTTTAAAAACGCCGTTGTGCGCTTTGCCGAAGTAATTAACGAAGGTCTCGAAGCCAATCAGCTAAAAGTGTCCGACATCAATATGCTGATTCCACACCAAGCAAATCTTCGCATTTCACAGTTCATCCAGCAAAAGTTTGGTCTCGCCGATAGTCAAGTGTTTAACAACATTCAGCGCTACGGCAACACTACCGCTGCTTCGGTGCCAATTGCTCTTACGGAAGCTTGGGAAGCAGGCAAAATCCAAAAAGGCGATTTGGTTGTATTGGCAGCTTTCGGAAGTGGTTTCACTTGGGCATCGGCAATTATTCGCTGGTAATCCTAATTATATAGTATTTTTAAATCCGGTGGTTTTTTCAATCATCGGATTTTTTATTTACCTGATTTCGATTTAAAAATTGCAGTCAGAAAACAGATAAATGGTTGACTAATACCAATTGGGACTGTAAAAAAGGCTAAAGAAAAAAGGTTGT
>NZ_NOXX01000130.1 GCF_002251775.1 Flavobacterium aurantiibacter | reverse complement strand
TAAAAAATTAGGATTTTATTTGTAAATCAACACAGAATCTTTTGGCGCTACGGTATTTCCATTATGCGTTCGCCGGAAAGATATAGCGAATGGCGCGACGGCGGTTCGGTGATCCGTTTGCGAAGCGGTATGATTGCACCGCCGGCACCCCCCATAAAAATACTGGTATATCTTACAAACACACGTTGCCCATTTTAGTTAAAAAACAGAAATTCTTGTACTTGATTTCAAATCTGTTTTATTGAATATCAGGCACTAAAAAGCGACATTAAATCCCGCCGCTACGAAATAAAATTCCACAAATTTTTATCCTGCATTAGTCGGCCTAAATGTTGACGCGTGCTTTCGTGTTCCGGCAAAACCAATCCCGGATCGGTTTGGAGTAGGCGCGTGGCAAAAACGCGTGCCTGTTGTAACACCGCCTTATCTTTAACTAAATCGGCTATTTTCAATGCCAAGACACCACTTTGCTGCGTGCCCATTAAATCGCCCGGACCGCGCAATTCCAAATCAACTTCCGCAATTTCAAAGCCATCGTTGGTGCGAACCATCGTTTCCATGCGCTTTTTGGCTTCTTTCGATAACTTGTTACCGGTCATCAGTATACAGAAACTCTGTTCGGCACCGCGACCCACACGTCCGCGTAATTGATGCAATTGCGAGAGCCCGAAACGTTCGGCATTTTCGATAACCATTACGCTGGCATTCGGCACGTTAACACCAACTTCAATCACCGTGGTGGCAACCATAATCTGGGTTTGCTTTTCGATAAAGCGCTTCATTTCAAAGTCTTTTTCGGCGGGTTTCATTTGTCCGTGCACAATCGAAATGGCGTAATCCGGTAAAGGAAACTCCCGACTTAGTGTATCAACGCCTTCCATCAAATCTTTTAAATCGAGCTTTTCCGATTCGCGAATTAACGGATACACTACGTAAATCTGGCGTCCTTTCGCAATTTCGCTACGCATAAAATGATACAAATTGCCCCGTGCCGACTCAAATTTATGCAGCGTTTGGATGGGCTTTCTACCGGGCGGCAGTTCGTCGATTACCGAAACGTCTAAATCGCCGTAAAGCGACATCGCCAAGGTGCGCGGAATAGGAGTGGCGGTCATAACCAAAACATGCGGCGGAACCACACTTTTCTGCCACAGTTTTGAACGCTGCGCCACGCCAAATCGGTGTTGCTCGTCGATTATCGCTAATCCCAACTGTTTGAACTGTACCGTATCTTCGATAAGTGCATGCGTGCCAATGAGCATATCCAACGAACCGTCGAGCAGCATTTCGTGAATTTCTTGGCGCTGCGCTTTTTTGGTCGATCCGGTTAACAGCCGTATGTTCAAACCGGCAGGTTTCGCCAATTCGGTCAAACCGGAAAAATGCTGATTCGCCAGAATTTCGGTCGGCGCCATCAAGCACGATTGAAAGCCGTTGTCTTTGGCTAAAATCATGCACAACAAAGCCACTATGGTTTTTCCACTGCCTACATCGCCTTGCAACAATCGGTTCATTTGCGCACCTGTTGCCATGTCTTTGCGAATTTCTTTAACCACACGTTTTTGCGCATTCGTTAATTCAAAGGGCAAATGATTGTGGTAAAACGTATTGAAATTCTCGCCAACCGAATTAAAAACATAACCTTTAATACGCTGTTTTTGGACGATATTTTTCGTGATAAGCTGCAATTGAACAAAGAAAAGTTCTTCGAATTTCAACCGACTTTCGGCTTTCGTTAATTGATCGGGCGACTTTGGAAAGTGCATCGCAACCATCGCTTCGCTTTTTGAAACCAATCGCAATTCTTTTCGAATTTCCAGCGGCAAATTCTCTTCAAACGGTTGGTTTGCCATCGAAAAGGCGTGCTCTAAAGCTTTGGAAAAAATCCGATTGCTGATGCCGCGGTTGTTCAATTTTTCGGTACTCGGATATACAGCTTGCAAGCCCGATTTTAAACCTATTTTGTGTTCTTCCAACGATTCGATTTCGGGATGCGGCATCGAATACGTATTGTTGAAATATTGTAATCGTCCGAAAATTACCATAGGTTTTCCGGGAATTAGCTTTTCAATGAGGTATTTATATCCTTGAAACCAAACCAATTCCATAACACCTGTTGCATCGGCAAACGAGGCCACCAAGCGTTTTCTGTTTTTTCCGAACGGAACTTCTTTTATACTGGTGATTTGACCAATAATTTGTACTTCGGCAAGCGATTGTTGTAGCTCGTTAATCTTGTAGTAACGCGTGCGATCGAGGTAGCGGTTCGGAAAAAAATACAATAAATCTTGAACCGTTGCTATTCCCAATTCTTGACGAATAACAACAGTGCGCTGGGGGCCAACGCCTTTTAGAAACTCGATGGATAATTGTAGTAAATCGGCTTGCATCAAAAGCGAAGATATATTTTTTCGCTTGTACTCGGATGCGGTTTTTCCGTAATATTTTTCGAACTTTCCCACATGAAAAAGTTGCTAATTTTCCTTGTACTGAGTTGTTTTAGTTTTTCCATGAAAGCGCAATCGCAAACCGATTTCCTTTCCGCAAAAGCCACACTGCAATTCGACTTTGAAAAACAGTCGGTTTTTGGCTCGGTTTCCTATAAAATAAAGGTTTTAAAACCTATGGATACCTTGAAAATTGACGCCAAATCGATGCAGTTTTCCGATGTGCTCCTGAACAAGAAAGTTGCCGTTTTCCAAAGCTCCAAAAAAGCACTTCTCTTACCTGGAACATTCAAACCTGGGACGTATCATTTACAATTCAATTATTCGGCAACGCCGCGTCAGGCTTTGTACTTAACGAATATCAATAATCAGCAGCAAATTTTCTCGCAAGGACAAGGGAAATATACGAGTCACTGGTTTCCTAGTCCAGACGACCAACGGGATAAACTCACGTTCGACGTTTCGTTCATCTGCGAAAGCGGAAAAACAGTAATTAGCAACGGCGCACTAAAATCGAAAACCAATGTTGCCGGAAAAACTCAGTGGAATTACGGCTTTAAGAAACCCATTAGCGCCTATTTATTTGCTATTGCTGTGGGCGATTTTGCCAAAATAGACGTACCTGCGATTAATAAAACAAAACGCGAGATGTATGTAAAAAGTAGCGAAACTCATTTAGTGGAAAGTACGTACCAACATCATAGCGAGATATTTACGTTTTTGGAGCGGAAAATAGGTTTACCGTATCCTTGGGAAATTTACCGACAAGTTCCGTTAGAAGATTTCTTGTATGCGGGTATGGAAAACAATACCTGTACGTTTTTTGCACAAGATTATGTAACCGATGCTGTTGGCGCGCACGACAAACCGTATGCCAATGTGCATGCTCACGAATTGGCGCATCATTGGTTTGGCAATTTGGTTACTGCCGAAAATCCGGAAGATCACTGGCTTCACGAAGCATTTGCCACGTATTACGCTCTGTTGGCAGAACGCGAATTGTTTGGCGATACGTACTTTTCGTTTGCTTTATTAGAATCGGCGCGCGATATAGCGGCATTTCACAAAAAGAAACCGGAAGCTGTGGTGAGTACAGGAGCTAGTTCGCTGACGTATTATCAAAAAGGCGCTTGGTGTTTGTTCTATTTGAATCGGCTTTTGGGTGATGAAGCGTTTGATAAGATTGTGAATGTGTATTTAAAAACCTATGCGTACAAGACGGCAACAACCGCAAATTTCTTGGATTTAGTTAAGAAGAATTCGAAAATCGATGTTTTAAATTTCGAGAAGAACTGGTTGCGAAATCCGAATTTCGATACGGCCGAAGCATTGAATACGCTCAAGAAATTTAGTCCTGACGTACGTGAGTATTTGGAAACCTCGGCTATCGTTAACGGAAAAGATATTTCAACTGAAGCTTTACGTAATGTGTATAAGGCATCAAATATCAGTGAAATACGTAGAGAAGTTTTACTGCAAGCCGACAAGCTAAATGAAGCAGATCGTTACGAGTTAATCAAGCTAGGTATTGCGGATATCGATTGGGAAAATAGGCAATTGGCTTTGGCTTTAACGGATTCGATTGCGAAAGGCGATTGCGATTTATTTGCAAAAACTTTGGCTGATTCGTCGTACGTAACGAGAGAAATTGCTTTGAAGAAATTATACCTGTATTGTCCGGAACAGCGCATGGCGTATTTGGATGCTTTGAAAGATCAAAACGGTTTGCACGATTACAACGTTCGCATTTTTTGGCTGACATTGGCTTTGAAGTCGAAGTCGGGCAGTAGTGAAATGCAGCTTAAATATTACGACGAGTTGTTGCGTTACGCGGGCGAAGATCAGCCAACCGAACGCCGACAAAACGCATTTACGGCGCTCTTCTTTTTAGATGCGTCGGATAAGGCAACATTGCGTTTACTGCCTACAGGTTTGTCGAATCATCGTTGGCAGTTTGTAAAGTTTTGTCGAGATAAGATTCGCGAATTACTGCAGCAAGAAAAATACAGGCTGTTTTTCGAGTCGGAATTAGCGAATTATAGTCCGCGTGTCGGCGCTGAGCTCAAGCGATTGTTGGAGGAGAAGAAAACAAATTAAATCGCTTGTTTGTACAAATTAGCTAATTCACCTTCAAAAATTCATAACCGCCTTTTTCAGCGCCCCAAACTTGCTTTCCAGCGGCGTCAAATCCTTGGTCCCAAGACAAAATACTGTTTTTAGTAACGGTAACTTTTGATGTTGCATATGAGGCGCCGCGCAGTTCACTTGGGCACGACTTTTCGCCAGTAGCTCCGCGAAAGGTGTTCTTTGAAACGCGTTCTAACACTACTTCGCAACCGCTTTTTAACTCTAAATCGGCTTCTGTTAACGCATCAAAAAGAGTCGGATCTGTATATTTTCCAATCCACGCTTTTTCGTCTTTCAAAGTATAAATTTCACTTACAATCTTCCCATCGGGGCGTTCCGAGAGTTTATAAATTCGAACGCGATACGGTTTGTCTTGTTTTGAAGCCATGGCTTGTTCTACATACAAAAAAGCGCCTTTCGATTTCCAAATAGGCGTCATGCGTAGTGAAATATTGAAATATGTGCTGTCTTTTTTCGATTGTAATTCAGAAGTATAATGACCTTGCATGATTTCCACCAAGTTTTTAAATGCTTTCGAAGGCTTTTGGCTTTGCGCGGAAAGGAAACTACTACTCAATAAAACAAGGAATACCAATATTTTTTTCATAATCTAGAAATTTGGTCAAAGATAAGCAGAGCAAATAATTCTAAAAGATAAATTGATGGTAACAAAACACAATTGCATTTTTACTTTGTAAGTTTGTAGCAACTAACTTTTCCTGTACATGAAACATTGGATCGAAGCAGCACGAGTACGAACTTTACCGCTGTCTGTTTCCGGAATAATCCTAGGAAGCTTTTACGCCATTTCGCACGCAACGTTTAATTGGTGGATTGTAACTTTCGCACTAACAACCACCTTAGGTTTACAAATCCTGTCAAACTTTGCCAACGATTACGGCGACGGTGTAAAAGGCACCGATAATCAAGACAGAATCGGACCCCAACGCGCCATTCAAAGTGGTATTATTTCGCCAGCGGAAATGAAACGTGCCATGATTCTAACTTCAGTTTTAACGTTTATTTCTGCCGTAACACTAATTTATTTTTCGTTTAAAGATCGCTACCTCTGGTTTAGTCTCGTGTTTTTGATCTTAGGCGGACTAGCCATCGCATCAGCTATTCGTTACACTGTTGGATCATCTGCCTACGGATATCGCGGTCTGGGCGATGTTTTTGTCTTCATTTTTTTCGGCTGGGTGAGTACAATTGGTATTCATTTTATGTTTGTGAAAGAACTCGACGCCCAACTTTTCCTGCCGGCAACCGCCATAGGTTTTTTAAGCGTTGCCGTTTTAAATCTCAACAACTTACGCGATCAAATTTCTGATGCAGCGGCCGGCAAACGAACTTTAATTGTAAAACTTGGCGCTAATTTCGGTCGTAAGTACCACTACTTTCTAATTTTATCATCGCTAATCCTGGTTTTAATATTCGCCTATTTGCAAGAATTTCAGTTAGATCAATACTTGTTTTTACTTGCCTACATTCCTTTGCTTTTACATTTAAAACGCTTCTCAGCCATTTCAAAACCAGCCGATTACGATCCGGAGCTAAAAAAAGTAGCTCTTTCCACATTTGCACTTTCAGTTTTATTGGCACTTTCGCTAATTTTCTTCTTCCAAGACATCTTTATTCAAATCTTTAAATCTATTTTTAACGCTTTATAATATGAAAATTACGTACTTAGGACATGCATCGCTTGCTATTGAGGTTAATGGTGTTTCCATTTTGGTCGATCCGTTTATTAGTCCAAATCCTTTGGCAGCACACATCGATATCAACGCATTGAAAGCAGATTTCATTTTACTTACGCATGCACACGGCGATCACGTGGCCGATGTTGAGGCTATCGCAACACGTACACAGGCAACCATCGTATCGAACTTTGAAATTGCCGATTATTACGGTAAGAAAGGCTTAAATCACCATCCGATGAATCACGGCGGAAGCTGGAAATTTCCGTTTGGAACCGTGAAATATGTAAATGCAATTCACTCTAGTGCGTTTCCCGACGGTACCTACGGCGGAAATCCTGGAGGATTTGTCATTGAAGCGGCTGGAAAAAGCATTTACATTTCGGGCGATACTGCGTTGACGTTCGATATGAAATTAATTCCGCTTCGAACTAAACTCGATTTGGCAGTATTTCCGATTGGTAACAACTTTACGATGGATGTAGCCGATGCAGCTATTGCAGCCGACTTTGTAGAATGCAACAAAGTGTTGGGCATACATTTTGATACGTTCGGATACATAACCATCGATCACGAAGCAGCAAAACAACATTTTGCCGAAACAGGTAAAGAGTTAATCTTGCTTCCAATTGGCGATACAATCGAGATTTAAATGAAAAAAATACTGTTCGCTTGTTTACTTCTCTCCGGAGCTAGCTTTGGGCAAAATGCTACAGGATTTTGGGACAAAGACCGTTCGTTTACCAAAGAAATTAAGTTAAAAGCAGGCGACAGGCAGGTGGTGGCAGTTACTGATTTTCCGACCGGAACTACCGAATTTGTGTACCGAATCACGGTTCTCGACGAAAATCAGCAACTGTCAAACAACCTTTTTTCGTTATTAAAATCGATTCCCGATCCGAGCGGAATCAGTCAGGGAGCTGCGGGTGGTGTATTTCTACTCTCAAAAGTGAATGGAAGCGATAAATGCCGTTATGCGCTGTTTGGCGATGCTGCCGATGCCGACAAATTTCAGAAAACGGGAACCTTGAAAAACGCGTGTTATGCCGCAACCGACGCACTTTCAAAAGATGCGGGTCGCTTGTTTGGCAAGAACTTTTCCTGTACAGCCAAAAAATTATATATCGGTGTTGAAAGCGACAATTGGTTGTTTTCGCAAAAAATTGTTTTGGAAGTTGTGCCTTGGGTTGATGCTCGTAAAAGCAGCGGTTGGACAGCAGCGCGTAAAAAAGAGATCATCGCTCTAGCAAAAGAGGGAGGAGTTGCCAATAAAATGTTACAGCCAAACGAATTTTGCAGTTGTATTTTAGAGAAAATTTCGGCGCAGTACACCTATGAACAGTACACCGAATTGCTCGCCGAAGAGAAAATGCGTTTGTACAGCAAGTCGGGAAGTTTGTGTTTGTCGCAAAAAGAAAGTAACGCCGGAATTCTCGCCGCAATTCGCAAAGATGTTCAGCAATATATTGACAAAGAGCAGTTTGAAAAAGCTATAAGTTTGCTGGAAACAACCATTTTCGAATACAAATTGCAAAAAACCGAAGATGTTAACAGCCTGGCACGTGCGTTTATTTTTTCCAAGCAATTCGATAACGCACTTCAGATTTTCGCGGCTAATCCGAGCCTGAGCAATGTTGAAACTAAAATACTCCACGGCCATGCACTTTTGCTGACAGGCGAGAAGCAAGAGGCAGTAGATAAATACAAATCGGTTATTAAACAGCAAGTTAGTTCAAAAATCAGCGCGCGTAAACTTATCGAATCCGATTTCGCGCAATTCGCAAAATGGAAAGAAATAGACACCAATTTTGAGCGTATTTTAAGCAAGCTCGATTAATTCAGCGGCCTAACTGCAGTAATTTCTCATTATTTCATTTCGTTTTTTTGGGCGCGCCGGCAAACGAGTCGTCGCTGCGCAAAAAGTGTGC
>NZ_NOXX01000071.1 GCF_002251775.1 Flavobacterium aurantiibacter | reverse complement strand
GGGCGGCAAGCGAGGATGGTAACCTGAGATTGATTACAAATCTGCGTCAGATCGCCATACCTGCTTATATTTTTTTTTTAGCATTTTAATTGCGCTAAACATTTAAAGCGTCGCTTACATCGTTGCATTTTTTTGTGATACCTCGGTATCGCAAAAAACATGCGCCTTGTAATCAACACTTTTAATGTTTTCTGACTTTGATTTTTAAATCTATCTCAGGTTATTAGCAATAGCCCGACCCGCCACAGATTTTTATGTCGAACTCACGTTTTTACGCACTTTGTGGCGGGATTTGCCCAAAAAAAAAGAAAAACACTAGTCGAATTATAACATATTGAAGTATTTTTGCGCCGTGAAAAGGTGTGCGTGTATTCTCGGTATTTTGTTCCTGCTCAAGCCGGTTTTTCCACTTTTTACGTATGTTTTAAATTACCAGTACATTGTCGAAAATCTATGTGTCAACCGAGAGAAACCTCAGTTGTCGTGTAACGGTAAATGTCATCTTGCCAAAGAACTGGCGAAGGAAGTTGAAAGCGAGCAATCTACCAACAACGATTCTTCAAAAAAAGAAAGTAAAGGATTTTTCGAAACCTTGTATTATTTGCCAGCAATTACCTCGGCCGAATACAACACTTTTTGCAACAAATTACCCCAAAAGATTTACTTAAATTTCGAACTAAAGCCACTTCCGGGTTACTATAATATTATTCAGCCTCCTCCCAACGTTTAAGATTTCATTTCGGTTTATTTGAAATTGAACTTTATTCTGTAAGGTTCAGCTCGCTGTTGTATGCGCGTTGCTACAGCTAATTTTTTTTTATAAAAATCATAAAATATTTAAAATGAAATCTTTACATAAATTTCGCGTAGCTATGGGCTTCGCAATACTAGCATTATTATTTTCATGCTCTTCTGATGATGAGGCGATTACTGGCCAAGGCAAACTTAATTTAGAATTTGATCAGGTTTTTGGTGGTGCGGATTTAATTCTGCGCACGCAGGCAAATGCATTATCGAATGGAGAAGTTTTAAAAGTAGACGAACTAAAATACATTGTAAGTAATATCCGTCTTACAAAATCTGATGGAACTGTTTTTACTTATCCTAAATCGGAATCGTATTTTATTGTTGATGAAAGTGATATTCAAACACAGCTACTGACTCTCGACGGTGTTCCTGCCGGCGATTACATTTCGGTAACTTTTGGTATTGGAGTTGATCAGGAGCAGTTTAATCTTGGAGCTGCAGGTCAGGGCAATTTTTTAGCACTTGCCGAAGCGGAAAGCATGATGTGGAGCTGGTCGGCAGGATATAAGTTTTTAGTTTACGAAGGTACTTTTACGACGCCAACAGTAACTGATGCTGAGACCTTTATGGTACATACAGGAAGAACGGGCATTGCCTATAATTACACCGAAACAACGCTAACTTTACCCGAAGCTGCTGCAGTAAGAACTTCAGTGACGCCTCAGGTTCACATTTTTGCCGATGCGAAACGGATTTTAGAAGGACCGAATGCTATTAGCTTAGAAGAAAATAGTGCTACAGGACTCGGTGCTATGATTATGGGTGGTGCGATTTTAGGTGAAGTCACAACAAACGTTTCTCAAGCGTTTCAGGTAAATCACGTACACAATGATTAAAACAGATAAAATGCGCCTTTCGAAAAAGATTGCAAGTATTTTTATTGCCACGGCAGTAGGTCTTTTAAGTAGTTGTGGTTCGGATGATGATTCGTACACGGAGATTGATCTGAGCTTTCAAAGACCCGCGAATTTTCCGGCACCTACCTACGATTATGCTGCGAATCCAGCTACGCGTGCAGGTTTTGAACTCGGGCGTAAGTTGTTTTACGACGGTCGTTTATCTTCTGATGGTGTTGTTTCTTGCGGATTTTGCCACGAACAAGCGGCTGCTTTCACACACCACGGTCATAGTGTAAGCCATGGCGTAAACGAACAAATCGGGACACGAAATACGATGCCGATCCAAAACCTTGGATTTTACGACAGCTTTATGTGGGACGGTTCGGTAGATCATCTCGATTTAGTAGCAGTAGTTGCTTTAACTTCTGAAATTGAAATGAACGGCAATTTTCAGCAAATGCTGTCACTTTTTGGAACCGATCCGGAGTACAAACGTTTATTTGAACAAGCGTTTCCCAACGAGCAGATTTCAACAGAAAAAATGTTGTTAGCACTCGGACAGTTTATGTCGCTTATGGTTTCATCAAACAGCAAATTCGATAAGTGGCAACGTGCCGAAGACGGTGTTACACTAACTGCAGAGGAGGAATCTGGTTACGAAGTATTTCAGCAAAAATGTGCCTCGTGTCATGCCGGGAACTTGTTTACGGATCAATCGTTTCGCAACAACGGACTAGTGATTAATCCGTTTGTGAACGATTTAGGAAAGTATCGAACAACCCAAATAGAAACCGATAAGTACAAGTTTAAGGTTCCGAGCTTGCGAAATGTTATGAAAAGCGCCCCGTATATGCACGATGGCAAGTTTCGAACACTTGACGCTGTACTTGATCATTACACTTCCGGAATTCAACAAACGCAGAATATCGATCCAAGTTTAATCAACGGAATACAACTTTCAGAAACGGAGAAAGTACAAATAAAAGCTTTCTTAAACACTTTAACGGATGAAGAATTTCTTAATGACAGCAGGTTTGCGCCGTTTTAAAAGAGCTGGTTACTTGCTGTTTTTGTTCTGTAGCGCCTGGGGTTTTGCACTAGGCCCGATCGACAGTGTAAGTACGTTTTCAGAGTCATTTCGTTTTAATCGCTTGTTGTGCGACGCCTGTGGTTGTTCGGCAAGTGGCGGAAGTATGGGATTTTCTACTGTGGGAGAAAACTCATTTTTAGGTGTTCGCAGCATGTATCAGCGGTATGAAAGTAACGATCGATTGTACACCAATTCGCCCTGGCGATTAGAGCAGTTTAGAACGTACCAGATTTGGACGCGTTTTCGCATCAGCACTAAACTAGAACTTACGGCACAAGTTCCGTGGCAGCATCACAACCGAGAAACCGCTACGGGAGTGCAAACCCGCACAGGTTTGGGGGATGTAAGCATAAATGCTTTATACAAACTTTTTTCTTCAGAGAACGAAGCCAAAACTAAATCGCATCGTTTTCACGGCGGTTTGGGAATCAAGTTGCCTACAGGCGAATTTGATCAAGCGAACAGCAACACAGTTAATCCAGCTTTTCAGTTGGGAACAGGTAGTTTTGATTTCACTATTCTTGGAGAATATGTATTTGAGTATCAAAAGAACGGTATCAATATAATGACCTCGTATTTAATTAAAATGGAAAACGAACGCCGATATCGATTTGGAAATCAAACGAATTTGACAGCAGTAGCTTATCGCAAAGTAACAGTTTCGCATTGGCAAATGTTACCACAAGTGGGTGTGGCTGCTGAATTTTTTGAATCGAATTACAGTCGCGGTTCTCGCGTAGAAGACACGTCAGGACAAGTCGCTTTTGTGCGAGCCGGATTCGATGTTTCCCGAAAATGGATCAATGCAGGCTTTTCGGCCATGTTGCCTGTCGCGCAGGATTTAAATAATGGTAAGGTTCGAGCACACGAACGTTTGAGTGTGCATTTGAATATCATTCTTTAAACTTGAGTTCTATACTAAAATTAAAGTCAGAAAAGATAGAAATGACTGATTACGAGGCTGATTGTGGTATCGCACAGAAATTTAGCGTTGCAAGCAGTCGTTTACAGGATTAGCGGCTTTGAAAAACAATCTGATTGTTAGTTTTATTATAGGAAATGGTTTGACGATGATTTTTAATCAAACTCAGGTTGTAAGGAAAGTACTTGGTAATCAGAAACAAGAATTCGCAGTTGCTTTTTCCCGATGTAAAAGTGACTGCGAAGTTTTGTTACATCGGTATTTCTTCTCATTTTTGTGATGCTGTACAAGCAATCCACAAAAAGGGCGATTAGCTCAGCTGGTTCAGAGCACTACCTCGACAAGGTAGGGGTCACTGGTTCGAACCCAGTATCGCCCACTTTTTTCAATCTCTAAAGCTTCCTCAACGGGAGCTTTTTTTCGTTTTCTATCGCTGTAAATCTTTAAAACTTATCGATAGGGAAGTAGCCTAAAATAAGTTCGTCTGCTGGCGAATCGGTGGGTGTGATGTCGATCGTAAAATCGGGATACAGCGCTTTTAGATGTTCGTTAACCTGGAAAACTTCGTCGATGTCGAGTGCATATTTGTCGTCTACATGAGCAGGTGCACCTTTTGCGTTGTAATCCGTAAAGAAGAGGTCTTTTTTAACCCGTGCCGTCGCCTCCGCTAACGATTTTGCTATTACAATTTTCAAATCGTGAAATTCGGTAAAAACACCGGGTTTGTATCCTCCTAAATTAAAAACAAATAATTTTAAATCGGTTGTGGCTGGTTGGGTACTTACTTTAATGGAAAATCCGGAAACGACGTGCATTTTAAGATAGCCATCGATATGAAGTGATTTTCCCGCCTCCGGCCAATGATTTTTTATCGCGTTTTTCAAATCTTGGGGTTTTTCTGCGATACCAAAAAACAGATCGTGCTGCTCAATGAGTCGGCCGTTTGGTGTTCCACCCAAAAGAAAAAGGTATATAAATGGATTTTTCATAGTAAAACTTTAAAAAAGTATGCCAAAGTATAATAAATGGTTTGATTTTTGGTTAGGTATTTTTACATCAAAAAACGAAAGATTATGAAAAAACTACTTTTTACACTGAGTATACTAAGCGTAGCCTTATTTTCAAGCTGCGAAGGCGATCCAGGGCCAGCCGGACCTCCAGGAACCAATATCGAAAGCGAGGTTTTTGAAGTTAACGGAACTTTTACTCCTGCAAACCAATATCAGGTATTTTACGATTTAAACCCAGCTATTTTTGCTTCCGATAACGTGTTAGTTTACGAACTTTCTGGTGTTGATAACGGATTAGCCATTTGGAAACTCTTACCGCAAGTTTATTTTCCTTTTGGAGACGATAGAATCATGCAATTTAATTACGATTTTACTCGTGAAGACTTCAGTATTTTCGTAGATGGTAATTTTGATTTAACGACTACTCCAGACGCAAATACGTTTTTTAATAATCGCGTTTTCCGAATCGTAATTATTCCAGGCTTTTTCAGTAGAGGCGTTGCAAGACCTGATCACAATAATTACTACGAAACCATCGCAGGATATGGAATAAACGATCAAAACGTAACCATACTTCCACAGAAGCAACGCTAAAAGCAACATACATTAATAAGAATCCGCTTTCGAGCGGATTTTTTTTGCAATAAGAAATTGTAAATTTTTTAGGGGTGTAAATGCGAAAAAATAAAATTCGCTTATATTTGCCACATAAAAATAGGGGGTATCCTCAAAAAAACAATTAAATTTATGTCAACACTACGTTTTCGTGCCTTACAAGAGGCGTCTTCGCGCAAACCGGTAAAATTTGAAGAAACCGACAGAAAATCTGTTTTATTCGGATTAAATGTTTTCAATCAGCGTGCTATGAAGCAGTTTTTAACGCCTGATGCTTACAAAGGTGTACAAGATGCCATTCAGCATGGAACTAAAATTGACCGTAAACTGGCCGATTACATTGCCATGGGAATGAAAGAATGGGCTTTAACTAAAGGGGTAACACACTACACACACTGGTTTCAACCTTTAACGGGCGCAACCGCTGAAAAGCACGACGCGTTCTTCGAAACTTCGTACGATGGTTCAGATCCATTAGAGAAATTTGGCGGCGGACAATTAGTACAACAAGAACCAGATGCCTCGAGTTTCCCGAACGGAGGTATCCGAAATACATTTGAAGCACGCGGTTATACAGCTTGGGATCCAACTTCTCCTGCATTCATTTTTGGAACTACTTTGTGTATTCCAACGGTGTTTATTTCATACACCGGCGAAGCACTCGATTATAAAACACCACTGTTGCGTGCATTAAATGCTGTAGACGAAGCAGCGACCGACGTATGTAAGTACTTCGATAAAAATGTAAAGAAAGTAACTGCCACTTTAGGATGGGAACAAGAGTACTTTTTGGTAGATACCGCTTTAGCTAACTCGCGTCCGGATATATTAATGACGGGTCGCACGTTGCTCGGACATACTTCCGCAAAAGGACAACAATTAGAAGATCACTACTTTGGGTCAATTCCGTCACGAGCATTGAATTTTATGCGCGAATTAGAACAAGAGTGCATGCTTTTGGGAATTCCAGTAAAAACTCGTCATAACGAAGTAGCGCCAAATCAGTTTGAAGTAGCGCCGATTTTTGAAGAAACGAACTTGGCTGTTGATCACAACTCTCTTTTGATGGATGTGATGCAGAAAGTAGGTGAGCGCCACGATTTTAAAGTTCTTTTCCACGAAAAGCCTTTCAAAGGTGTAAACGGTTCCGGAAAGCACAACAACTGGTCGATGGCAACCGATACCGGCGTAAACTTATTGTCGCCCGGAAAAACGCCTATGAGCAACTTACAGTTCTTGTCGTTTTTCATCAATACCATCGTTGCAGTAAACAAATACGAAGAGTTATTGCGTGCGAGTATTGCAACGGCAAGTAACGACCACCGTTTAGGAGCTAATGAAGCACCGCCTGCTATTATTTCCGTATTTATCGGACAGCAGCTTACCAAGGTTTTGGCCGAGTTGGAAGGCGTTTCAGACGGAAAACTTTCGCCGGAAGAAAAAACCGATTTAAAACTGAACGTTGTTGGAAAAATTCCAGATGTATTGCTCGACAACACCGATCGTAACCGTACGTCGCCGTTTGCCTTCACAGGAAACAAGTTCGAATTTAGAGCGGTAGGTTCGTCGGCAAACTGTGCCAATGCCATGACTACGCTTAACGCAATCGTAGCCAAGCAATTGCGCGATTTCAAGAAAGAAGTAGATGCCCTAATCGATGGTAAAGGTTTAAAGAAAGACGAAGCTATTTTCAATGTTTTGCGCGAATACATCAAAGGTTCGAAAAACATTTTGTTTGAAGGCGATGGCTACAGCGATGCGTGGGAACAAGAAGCGGCAAAACGCAAGTTGAGCAATCACAAGACTACGCCAAAAGCTTTGAAAGCTAAAGTAAGTAAGGCGGCTTTGGATTTGTTTTCTGAACTGAACATCATGAATCATGTTGAGGTAGAGGCACGTTACGAAATCGAGCTCGAAGAATACACGAAAAAGATTCAAATTGAAGGCCGTGTATTGGGCGATATTGCTCGTAATCACGTGATTCCAACGGCAATTCGTTATCAAAATACACTGATTGAAAACGTGAAAGGTTTGAAAGAAATTTTCGGAGCCGATTACGAAAACATCGCCCGTGAGCAAATTGCGTTGATTAAAGAAATAAGTGGTCACATAGCAGGCATTAACACCAATGTAGAGCAAATGACCGAAGCACGTAAGCGCGCAAATGCCCTAACTGATGCACAGGCTATGGCAGAGGCGTACTGCGACGAGGTAAAACCTTATTTCGAAGTTATTCGCGAGCACTGCGACAAACTCGAGTTGTTGGTAGACGACGAAAGTTGGACACTCACCAAATACCGAGAGTTGTTGTTTACGCGCTAATCATACCGGGAACTGATCTTTATAAAGCTGCTTGTTTATTCGAGCAGCTTTTTTTTGCAGTCTTTTCTTTTTTTTTTGGGCGCGCCGGCAAACGAGTCGTCGCTGCGCCAAAGAGGTTCACGCCGTCACGTGTTCCGCTGTATCTTTTTGGCAAACGTTCGGTGGAAATTAAAATCGCCAAAAAGTATGCCGCTGCACCCGTTCGCGCGGGAAAGCTGCGCAAGATAAAAGATTTCGATATTTCGAGATTGAAAGATTTCGAGATTAAAAGATTTAAAGATTGGGAGATTGGACTTTGACAAGCTCAGGCAACGGCGATACGTGGGTTCAGTTGGGCAAAACGATACGTATAGTGGCGAACGTAACGAAGTCTTTCCCGATAGCTATCGGGACTCAAATCTTAATACTAA
>NZ_NOXX01000121.1 GCF_002251775.1 Flavobacterium aurantiibacter | reverse complement strand
TTATTGATTTTTAATCAATTATGTTTTTTGTCGTGTACTAAACATTTATAGAAAAGCAATTCCATTTATCGTGATGATTAATCGATCATGATGATAGGCATAAAAAAATCCTCAAATTCAATAATACGAATGTATTAGTGATTTTGAGGATGAATGCAGTAAGCGTAAGAATCTCTAGCTGTTTGTGCGTTTAATCAATAACTAAAGCTCAATTGATAAATCGAACTCCGATTTAAAAGCTATTTATTGTCTGTCTGATTGCCACCAAACGTGTCATTAAACCTTCAAAATAGTCGAGGTGTAGCATGTTGGCACCGTCGCTTTTGGCATTTGCCGGATCGAAGTGTGTTTCAATAAAAATACCATCGACACCTACGGCGATTCCTGCTTTCGCAATCGTTTCAATCATGTCGGGTCGGCCGCCTGTAACTCCAGCGACTTGATTAGGTTGTTGCAACGAATGTGTCACATCGAGCACGGTGGTTGCAAATTGTTGCATCGTCGGGATACCTCGGAAATCGACAATCATATCCTGGTAACCAAACATACTTCCACGATCGGTGGCTATTACGTTTTCATTTTGGCAGTCAAGTACTTTCTGCACTGCGTGTTTCATACTTTCCGGACTCATAAACTGTCCTTTTTTCAAATTCACAGTTTTACCTGTCTGAGCTGCGGCTACAACCAAATCGGTCTGACGGACTAAAAATGCCGGAATTTGCAAAACATCAACATATTCTGCTGCTTTGGGAGCATCTTCGTTAGTGTGAATATCGGTAACTGTTGGAATGTCGAATGTTTGTCCAACTTTTTGAAGAATTTTCAAAGCTTTTTCATCTCCGATACCCGAAAAACTGTCAATTCGGCTGCGGTTCGCTTTTTTAAACGATCCTTTAAAAACGTACGGAATACGTAGTTTGTCGGTAATACCAACTAATTTTTCGGCAATGCGCAAAGCCATTTCTTCGCCTTCAATAGCACAAGGGCCAGCAAGGACAAAGAAGTTTCCACTTTCTAAATTTTTAATTTTGGGAATATTCGATAGTTGCATAATTATTTTTTAAGAGTTAACCCAACAGGGACGGCAATCCGACCTTTTGCAAAAATATTGAGGTATAAAACAATTGGTTTTTTTTGTCCTTCCCACGTGATTTCATAGCGGTTTAAAAGTCCAACACCGATGTCGTTCCGTTTAGAAGGAAACGGACAACAATCGTCGATCTTGCGAAATCGAATTTTTTCACCTTTCGGACCCGCCAAAGCATTCAAAAATCGAAATTGATTAATGGTATCGTTTTTTGTGTTTTGAAAAAAGACATTTATCGGATAGTCTTTATCGTAGCCGTATTTCGGATTGGTGCTTATGTCGGTTATGACAAAATTTCCGACCGAATTAAGTTGCAAGTCCGGCGCATTTTCATCCACGTTTTTTAAAGTCGATTTTGTGCTAACGCATGCACTAAGTACTACGGCAATAAGCAAACAGCCAATTACTTTTCTACGCATATCATCCTTTTTGCGTTTTCGATTTCAAAAAGTACGCCACAATTGCTGAAACCACTATTCCAAAAGAAATACTGCCAATTGCAGAAGTAATCAAATAGGTATTCATATTGAAATAAGAGCTTGCCGTTTCCAACGTTCTTCCATGAACCTCAATTTGATACTTGATTTGATTGGCAAAAAAGTCGGGCGAAACTACTTTTAAAGAAAAGAAGACAGCGGGTATCGACATCAATGCAGCAAAGATTGCCATTACCGAACCCGATAAGAATCCCTGTTTCCAATCCATTTGGTTCTTGAAAAAGCTACTTTTCTTTTCTCTTAAAGCTAGATAATAGACCAAAACCGAAGGTAGTACCACTATATTCGTATAAATTGGATGCTGATCTATGTGCTGATCGTGTAAACCAACCGCTCGTTCAAGGGCAATCCAAACTATGCCAAGTACCGTAAGAATTAAGGCCCACTTGTATTCAATTTGAAAATTCTTCATTGTTAATGATTTTTTGCAAAATTACACGATTTCATCGGGCTTTTGTATAATTGTACCACTTGTTAAATTTTAAATATTTTCTGCTTACTTTGCAGCACAAATTAAATCGCATATCATGAAAAGTTTCTCTAAATTCGGCCTAGTACTATGGTTTTCTGCCATTTTATTAACCTCGTGTGGCGGCGATGATAATCCAAGTACACCTGCATCGATAGTTGCAAAATGGACTCCAACCAGAACAATTATCTCAGCAAACGGGGGTAATATTTCTTCAGATTATGTTGGGAACGAGCCAGGTTGCGATAAGGATTATATCGAATTTACCGCAACTAATGCTTTCAATAATGTTGTGTTTTTTAAAGACGCGTCGAATGTTTGCACACCTAGTGCTGCAGAACCTGCAACTTATAGCAAAACAGACAACTCTTTGGTAATTACCGGCGATGTTTACGGTGGAACCTACGAAATCATTCGGCTTACGAACTCGGAGTTACGTATTAAATCCGAAGAAACAAACGCCGGAGTTACAACATCAACTTCGCGTTATTTTAGAAAAGTTGTGGAATAAATAGAAAATCCAATAATCCAAACCGAAAGCATCTGATCGAAACGTCAGGTGCTTTTTTATGACTTTTGAATGTCGGCACTCAATCCAGCATCGTGCAAAGCACTGCATTTTGGTGCCAATTCTTCTAATCCGCCCGATTTCACAGTACACTGTCCTTTGTAATGAACCAAAATGGCGCATTGCTCGGCTTGAATCGGCGTGTGTTCACAAACGCGAATCAGCGTTTCAATCACGTGATCAAACGTGTTTACATCGTCGTTATACAATACCAATTCGTACGTGTCGGCGATTTTCTCAAGAACGTCGGTTTCAAATTCGGTTAATTCAAGCGGCATAATCTTTTCATCTAAATTCAATGGTTTGCAAAAGTACTAATAAACAGCTGTTCAACAAAAGTCTTGCGAGATCCATCCGAAACAAGCAAATTTCTGTAGCAAAGAAAAATTCGCTTACGTCATTGAGCGTAACTCTAGCGAGACGTTGTTTACTCCAAATAAAGATGTTTCTCTATTTATTGATTTTTTGGCATAGACTAGCGACTCTTTAAACGCACTCATTTTTTATTGATTTTAATCAATTTGTATCATTTCCTCTTGTAACACCTTTGGCAAAAATACAAGTACAATGAAAAAATTGGTGTTCTCTTTTTTTATGCTCTTAATTTTGCAAGTTCAGGCGCAAAATGGTGTGATTCGAGGAGTAATCACAGATAAACAGTCTGAAAAAACGATCGAAGGCGCTGTTATTACCTTACTCGGAAACGATGGTATTACAGCAGTTTCCGACGAGTTCGGCCGCTTTAAACTCGAACAAGTGCCTCTGGGCCGACAAAGTATTGCCATAGATGCTACAGGTTATGAAAGCAGTGTTTTACCCGAATTAGAAGTTGTTTCTGGAAAGGAGGTTTTAACAAACATTGCACTCACTCAAACCTTTAATGAACTTAGCGAAGTAGTTATCGCCGCGCCAAACAATAAGGCAAAAGCGATCAACAAAATGGCTGCCGTTTCGGTGCGACAATTTTCGCCAGACGAAGTTAACCGATATGCCGGCGGACGAAGCGATGTGGCACGTTTAGCATCGAACTTTGCCGGTGTTTCTACCGCCGATGATAGTAGAAACGACATCATTGTTCGCGGAAATTCATCCACAGGTTTGCTATGGCGTTTGGAAGGAATTCCAATTCCGAGTCCGAACCACTTTTCAACTCTTGCCACTACGGGAAGCCCGGTTTCAGCATTGAATCCGAACGTATTAGCAAATTCCGATTTCTTAACGTCAGCATTTCCAGCAGAATACGGTAATGCGCTAGGAGCCGTTTTTGATTTAGGTTTGCGAAAAGGAAATTCAGAATCGTACGAATATACAGTAGGTGTGGCAGCGTTTCCTGGTGCCGAAGCGCTTGCCGAAGGTCCGTTAGGTAAGAACGGCGGGTCGTTTCTGGTGGCCGCACGCTACGGAATCGTTGGTTCTCTCGGCTTGGCTGGAACCGCTGCACAACCAAATTATAACGATCTAACCTTTAACTTCGATTTCGGACGCAGTAAATTAGGCCGATTTTCAGCTTTCGGAATACTCGGAAATTCAAACATCGATTTGTTGGGAAGGGATGTCGAATTATCTAGCGACGACCTTTTTGCAACCCGTGATGAAGACAGTTTCGTAGAATCGCGTTTCGCAGTTCTTGGAATTAAACAACAAATCGAACTCGGCGAACGTTCCTTTCTTAAAAATGTCGTAAGTGTTTCTACTTCAGGGAATTTATTCGACCAAGACCGCTACTTCAATCTCGAAACGCCCGAAGAGTTTAAAATACGTTGGACCGAAGCCGACAATACCGAAAGTCGCGTAACACTTTCTTCTTTATTCAATACCAAATTATCGCGAAAAGCAACAATCCGCGCCGGTGCTTTAGTAGAGTTCTTCCGACTAAATTCCGAATTATCGGATCGCGAACAACAAGCAGATACCGATAATGATCAACTTCCCGATTTTGTAAATCTGATTGACATCGATGGAAATTACACCGTTTTTCAACCTTATGTGCAAGGACAATTTCGACTTACCGAAAAACTCTTGTTCAATGCCGGTATTCACGGTCAGTACTTTTCGCTAAACGAACAAACTGTTGTTGAACCGCGATTTTCAGCGAGTTATTCGCTAAACCCCAAGAGCAATATCAGCTACGGTTACGGACTACACCACCAAAATGTAGCTGCACCTATTTTATTTCTAAACCAGTACATTGACGGTGTTGCCTTTCAGTCGAACAGAGATTTGAAATTGGTGCGCAGCCAGCATCACGTTTTGGGCTACGATTACCGTTTTGGAAAAGATTGGCGATTGAAAGTTGAGGTGTATTACCAAGACATCGATAACGCCGCCGTTGAACGTGTACCTACCGGTTATTCGTCGTTAACAGAAGGCGCCGATTTCGGATTTTCGATCGACAAAACCAATTTAGTTAGCAATGGCACAGGCTACAACAGAGGTATGGAATTAACTTTAGAAAAGTTCTTTAGCAAAGGATACAATGCATTAATTACCGCTTCTACTTTTGAAAGCAAGTACAAAGGAAGCGATCAAGTTGAACGCGATTCGCCTTTTAATAACGGATACATTCTCAATGTTTTAGCTGGGAAAGAATTCAAAATTGGAAAAGCAAGAAAGAACGTTTTTGCCATAAATACCAAGTTTACCACTTCCGGCGGACGCTATTATACGCCGGTCGATTTACAAGCATCTATAGCGCAAGGTTATGAAGTACTCGACGAATCAGCGTATTATTCAGAACAATACGACGCTTATTTGCGACTCGATTTAAAGTTCTCTTTCAAATTTAATAGCGCGAAGAAAAAGAGTTCACATCAGTTTTATATTGATTTTCAGAATATTACAAATAATGAAAACGTCTTTACCCGAGATTATAACCGGGTAACGCAGCAAGTAAATCAGATCGACCAAATTGGTTTTCAACCGGATTTCGGATACCGTTTCCAATTTTAAAATCAATTTGTACGCTGCAAAACCACAACGACACGCTCGTTAATTGCTAGTTAGGGAGCAGTTTACGTTTTTTTAGTTAGTTTGGAATGGGATTGTAAGAGTCTGCGAAGTATCTTTACCAAGCAGACTCTTCCTTACCCGTTTTTCTGGTTATAATACAATCGATTAAAATACGCATGTACACCAATTTACATATTTTTTTACAGCGATTTGAAGTTTTAACTGAGGAAGAAATTGCCGCATTTATCTCCATCTTTAAGCCCATGGAAATCCGAAAACTCGATCATCTTTTTGTAGAAGGCGAACGGGTTTCTCGCATTTACTTTTTGAATGAAGGCATCATGCGCGGGTACTTAAATACGGCTACCGGCGAAGTCACCTCGAATTTTTATTTCGGTCCGACGATGTTCACCGATTTAATGGCCGTTCGTGCCTTCGAACCCACAAAAATGAACGTGCAAGCCTTAAAAGATGCCGTTTTAATGCAGGCTGAAATGAGCGATCTCGATGATTTAATTGCCTTACATCCCAGAATGGAACTAATCTTCTTTAAATTCTTAGAACATCTGTATCTATTCGGATTGCTTCGACAACACTCCTTTATCTTCGATTCGCCCCAAGAGCGCTATTTAAAGTTGTTTAACGATCGCCCGAAGGTAATCGCCGAAATTCCACAACGGTTCATCGCATCCTATCTTGGCATGACACCCGAAACCCTAAGTCGCGTGCGGAAACGAATCTTTAAAGAATTGTAAAATGAAACACTTTCAGCAATTTATCGAGACGTTTTGCCGCATCTCAGCTCAAGAACGCGAAGATTTAGAAGCGCTCTTCGAACCGGTAACCATCAAAAAAATGGATCACGTATTTACTGCAGGTGATTCTATTCGAGATTTAATCTACTTCGACGAAGGTATTTGCCGCGTTTACTTAATTAAAGACGGCGAAGAATTTACCACCAAGTTTCTCACCGGCCCAAGTATTTATGCCGAATTGTTCTCCATCAGAAACAACACACCAACGTTGATCAACATTCAATCTATAAACGTAACGTGTTATTACCGAGCTAGTTTTGCCAAAGTGGAAAAAATGATGCAAGACAGCGCCAACCTCCGAAAGCTCTTTTTAAAGCTGTACGAGCACATTTACATTTTGGGCACCAAAAGACAAATATCTTTTATCAAAGATTCGCAAACCGAACGCTATTTTAAACTGCTTACCGAACAACCCGAACTACTTCAAACAGTTCCTTTACAATTTATCGCTTCTTTTTTGGGAATGAAACCCGAAACACTAAGCAGAATCAGAAAGAAAATGAAATAATCGTGTCGAAAGAACTACAGCTAGCATTCAAGAAAAGGCACGCCGATTCGTTTTCTCTACAACTTCACATATTTCATGGCTACCCAATGATTGCGCTCTTTTACCAACTGCTGTGCCAGTCCGAGCGAAACACATTTTTCTTCCATAACCGGAATGTCGTGCTTGTAAAAGCCGCTCAGTAAAATAGTGCCACCTTTTTGTAGGTATTTAACATAAGTAGCTAAATCCTGTAACAAAATATTTCGGTTGATGTTCGCAATAATCAGGTCGTACGTAACGTCGAGGGTTTCTAGTGTGCTGGCATCGCCTAAAAATACGCGAATATCAGGCGTTTGGTTGCGTGCAATATTCTCGAGCGAATTTTCGTAGCACCACGTATCGTTGTCGATCGCATCGACCTTTCCCGCCGATTTTTTCGCAGCTAAAATCGCTAAAATCGCGGTGCCACAACCCATATCCAAAACCGTCTGATTTTCAACCGAAAGTTCCAACAAATGTTCGATCATCATAAAGGTAGTTTCGTGATGTCCGGTACCAAAACTCATTTTCGGCTCAATAACAATCTCAAAATCAGCATTTTTTGGTTCATGAAATGGGGCACGCACATAACATTGTCCGTTAACATCAATCGGTTCAAAGTTCTTTTCCCACTCTTCATTCCAATTTACTTGCTCAATTTTTTCGATGCGATACGTAACGCTAAAAAACTCATTTTCCAAAAAATCATACGCCATATCAGCGCCTGCGCCGGGCATATTTTCTTGAATATAAGCAGTTAAGCCCGTTTCAGTTTCTTCAAACGATTCGAATGGAAGCGCTTCCAAAGACGCCAAAACAATATCGGTGCCCGGCTGTACCGGATCAATCGTAAAATGGTATGCAAAATAGTGCTGCGACATGCCAGTAATTTTCTGCAAAAGTACTCGCTTCTGGTCTAAAAAACCGACATAAATCAATAATTGTTGGCTTAATGGACATTTTTTAGGCTGATAATCGTGTGAAGCGTTG
>NZ_NOXX01000098.1 GCF_002251775.1 Flavobacterium aurantiibacter | reverse complement strand
AAATAACATCAAAAATCAATTAATTTAATTTCACCCAACGGGTTCAAAAAACAAATAAAATGCTTAATCCACTTGTAAGTCCTCTTGAAAATCCTAATGATGCAGAGCTTCAAAAATTAATTACCTTTTATAATGAAACATTAGGATTTTGCCCTAATAGTATAAAAACAATGTTTCGTAGACCTGAAATTGCATATGCTTTTATTAATTTGAACAAAGCGGTTATGGATAATAAAGGTAATGTTACCAGTGATTTAAAAAGGTTTATTGGATTCATTTCTAGTCATCAAGCAGGTTGCCGTTATTGTCAAGCTCACACAATAAGAGCTGCAGAGCGATATGGTGCCGCTCAAGAAAAGTTAGAAAATATTTGGGAGTTTCAAACTTACCCTGCTTTTTCAGAAGCTGAGAGAGTTGCTTTGGAATTCGCTTTAAAAAGCTCAGCAATTCCAAATCAAGTAGATGATGAAATTGCTACTAAAATGCGTTTATATTGGACAGATGATGAAATTGTTGAAATTTTAGGAGTTGTCGCTTTATTCGGATTTTTGAACCGCTGGAACGATAGCATGGGTACACCAATAGAGGAAGGAGCAAACGAAAGCGGTTTGATTTATTTAGAGTCCAAAGGTTGGAATGCTGGAAAGCATACTTACTAACCATTATAATTTATTCATTTTTGAATATTAGCAACTAAAAATTACAATCATTATTAAATTCCATTTAAATTATGTTTTTTAAAGGACAAAATAACGAACATTTAATTGTAAAGGAAATTAACAGCAACGCTTGCTATTTGCAAAAGGAGTCATCCGAGAATGCCTTGACTTTTCTTTGGTTCCAAATGAATAACAATATGATTACGATAGATGGTATTGATTATTCATTTGAAAAAAACCAGCTAGTCTGCCTAACAGAATTACATAAAATTGATATTTCAAAAGTTTGTAACGCTAAAATGCTACGTTTCAATAGGTCGTTTTACTGTATCATTGATCATGATAGTGAGGTAGGCTGTAAAGGGATTTTATTCTTCGGAGCTTCACAACTGCCTATTATTACAATCCCAGATATAGAAGTTGAAAAGTTTCATATTATTTGGAGAATGATTGAAATTGAGATGGAATCTACAGATAATTTACAACTCGAAATGTTACAGTCAATGCTAAAAAGGTTTGTCATCTTAAGTACAAGAATTTACAAAAACCAAGAACAATATAACAAAATTGATAACAATCAGATTGATATTGTTAGGGAATATAATTTTTTAGTTGAAAACTACTTTAAAACAAAGCATACCGTAGCAGAATACGCTGACTTACTTAATAAATCACCTAAAACACTTTCTAATCTTTTTTCAAAGCTTTCTAAAAAATCACCATTACAATATATTCAAGAGAGAAAAATGCTAGAGGCAAGAAGACTTTTAAAGTATACAGACAAAAGTATTAAAGAAATTGCGTTTGAAATAGGTTTTGAAGAAATTCAAACTTTTAGTCGCTTTTTTAAAAACTACGAAGGCGTTTCTCCATCTGATTTCAGAGAAAAATAGCAAAAGGGAAAAATTACCTACTTATCGGGCAAAGTTACCTAACATTACCCTTTTTTATTGCCACATCTTTGCATTGTTAAATTAATAATCATAAAATTATAAACAATGACAAAATTTTCAGTTCCCACCCGAGGAGATGTATCGGAAAACAATCAAGCCATTTTTGACAATCTTAAAAATGCTTTAGGTTTTGTACCAAATCTGTATGCTTATTATGCTAAAAACGAAACAGCATTAGGCGACTATTTAACTTTTCAAAACAGAAAGAGCACTTTAAAAGCTAAAGAAAGAGAAGTTATCAATTTGATTACAAGTCAAATCAATGGATGCTTGTATTGTCAGTCGGCACACACTCTAATTGGTAAAATGAATGGCTTTACAGATGAGCAAGTAATTGAACTTAGAAAAGGAAGTGCCTCATTTGATTCAAAATTAGATGCCTTAGTAAAATTTGTAAAAGCAGTGGTAGAAAATAAAGCCAAAGTAAATCAAGAGGTAAAAGATAATTTCTTTGCAGCTGGTTATAGCGAAGCAAATTTGATTGATGTTGTTATTGTTATTGGAGATAAAGTAATTAGTAACTATATCCACAATCTTGCCGGTTTTGAAATTGACTTTCCACTTGCACCGGAGCTTTCTTAATCTTTAACTATTCATAAATTAATAACATTAAAAATTAAATCAAAATGAAAAAACAATTTTTAACTTTCGTATTAGTAGCCGTTGCTACACTATTTTCTTCCAACATTTCTTTTGCTCAATCAAAAGAGCAGAAAGTAACCGTGATTGATTTATCTCAAACAACGGGTGAATTCAATGTTAAAGGCTTACAATTAAAACCGGGTAAATATCAGTTTAAAGTAACCAACATAGATGTCAACAAAGAAGTAGGTTTTGTAATTCAAAAGGCTTCAGACAAAAATATGGATGTAATGAAAACGGCTTTAGAAAACTCTTTTACTACTGCATTAATTAAAAAAGGTGATACTCAACTTACAGGAGTTGTTGAGTTAAAAGAGGGGGAATATGTTTACTCGTGTCCTTTAAATCCTACGCCGCATTATGCTATTAGTGTGAAGAAGTAATTACAGTTTGTTTACAAAAAAACAGCGTATTAAAAAGAGATTTTCTATAACAGAGAATCTCTTTTTGCGTTGATTCTTTTTTTGTAATTAACCACTAATTTAAAACATTGCATTAGTGTTAAACCTAAGAACAACACTGCAAAAATACTATTAAAATAAGTATTAATTTTGAAATTACTCTGTTGAATAAAAAAGTTTGATATATATGCGAACACTAACATTCCTGTAAAAGTACCTACTAAAACACCGACTATAAAAATAGAGTTGTTGTGCTTGTTCGGATTTAATTTTTTTGTTCTGAATAAATAGATAAAGATGCCTGCCCAATACGGCCATTGAATAAAATTCAAGACATTAAGAAACAAACCCAGCAAAAAAGGATAACCGGATAACGGAAATTGCGAAAGTGAAGATGACGTTACATTGTAATTTGTAAAGAAATAATAGCTCAGTAAAGCAAAAAACAAAACGGTAAAAACGTCAATAAACAACATTAAGTTTTTTTGTTTCACCAACCATTTGGCACCGATGCTCACTGATTTTAACATAAAAAATTGAATAACAACAATACCGAACACAAATAATACATGACTAATGATTCCCTGTTGAAGTAAGATTTGTAGTCCAACCACATTAATATAACCCAAGGGTAAGGAACCTAAAAGACTGATGAAAAAGCCAAGAAATATTGGATTCATTTTTGGGAAATAGGTATCCAATGATTTCATTTTGTGAGCGGTTGAGTAGACTGTTTTTAAGTTTTCAGTAGTTTACATCTTTTTCACTACTATTTGAAATTGCTTTTTAAAGTAGAAATAATTGCTGCTTTTTTCTCTTCAGATAAAACAGTTGTTTCTTCATTTGAAGTTGAAAGTGAATTTTCAATAATGTCGTTTTGGTACTGATAGTTATGGCACGCTTTGCAAATCAATTTATGATATTCCAATATAAACTGTTCTTTTTTAGTGCGTTCCGATGGATTAATACTGA
Source organism: Flavobacterium aurantiibacter (assembly GCF_002251775.1). Taxonomy (GTDB): domain Bacteria; phylum Bacteroidota; class Bacteroidia; order Flavobacteriales; family Flavobacteriaceae; genus Flavobacterium; species Flavobacterium aurantiibacter. Next base: position 4,160 of record NZ_NOXX01000098.1, on the reverse strand, counting down.
TAATGGCAGATACTCTTTTGCAAGAATATAACAAATAAGGTAAAATTTTTCTAAGATTTATCATTTTGACTCTACGCATTTTTTTAATAGTAACTTGGCTCTGTGAATAATCTGCCAATAATTAGACGTAGTGATTCCTAATTCCTGACAAATAACTTCTGTTTTTTGATTGGAAAAATATTTATAACTGATAGCTAAATTCCATTTTTCAGGTAAATCGGATATACATTCTTTTAATTTACTTTCTACTCGCTCAACGCTACTCTTATCATTTTCATTCCAAATTTTTTCATCCAGTTCATTCAACCAAAAATTTTCATTGTCAAACATTGTATTGGTTAAAGTGATTCCGTTTTTTTCAATGGAAGTGAATTTTGTGGAATAATTGGCTCGATGATGGTCAATAATTTTATTATTTAAAATAGCAATTAGCCAGGTTTTGGGCGAACTTCTATTCTCAAATTGATTGATTTTTTTTAAAGCTATGATAAATGTTTCTTGAACCAAATCTTCCGCAATTTCTTTGGAATTTGTTTTATGGAAAGCCCAATTATAGAGTATATCACCATATAAATGAACCCATTTTTCCACTATTTTCAGGTGATCATCCATTGCTGATAATTTTTCTAGGTGGGATTAATTCGTAAAAAAGAATAGTAAAAACAAGCCCATATTCAATCAAAAGTAAAATATAATTTTCTTTAAATGGTGTATTTGAATAGGCAAAATAACTTAAAATAACCAAGTACGACCAACTAATAGGAAATTTAAATCGCGTAAAGAGTGACAAAAACACAACGTTAATGATGTACCAAGGATGCACGGTGGTTGATATGAAAAAGTAAATGGAGAGAGCAAAAAGTGCGTTTGAAAAAAGGTGTATCGCAGGTTTATTTTTTTTAAATACAGCAAAGTATAAAAAGACTAATAAGGTAACAAAGGGTGTATACTTTCCCACAGTTTGAATGATATTATAGCCTTTCAAATAAAAGCCAATTTCACGAACAATATAGTATAAACTGGCATTAAACTCAAAATTGGTAAACCAAAGCCCAATAGTTTTGGAATAATTTGAAACTAATTCAGCGGAATAAAGAGGCAGAAAAGTTAATAATACAATACTCAATACAACACTGTAAAAGTAGCTACTTTTTTTAAGACCAAGTTGGTGAAACAAAAAAGGGAGCAGTAATAAGGTAAGTAATTTTGTGGCTATGGAAAGAGCAATGAATAGTGCGGCAACTACAATTTTTTCTTTGAAGAAATAATACATTCCTAACGTAAAAAGGAAAAGCATTACGCCTTCAAAATGAAGGTTTGCTGTAAGCTCGATAATCACTAATGGATTCAAAAAGTAAAGAAATATTTTCTTCGGATTTTGATGAAGATGAAGCAAAATTTTTCTACCAAAATGGTATATTCCAATGTCGGATACTAAAATAATTAGTTTTAGAATTAAAGCATTACAAAAAATTGAATTAGGACTTAAATAACTTGAAATTCCAAAAAGAAGCTGATTAATTGGCGGATAATTGGAATAATGTGCAGCGCTCAATACTCCCATTTTGTTGTACAATTCTTGAGCATTAGGTATAGAAGTACTGTTGATGATTTGATCAGGTGTATTCAAATACGGATTAAATCCTTGACACACTAAATTACCATCCCATATAAAACGATAAAAATCTTGTGACCAAAAGGGTATCCCAAATAGAAAAAGCATTCTAAAAAGAATACCTAAATAAAAAAGCCGTTTTTCGGTAATCGATTCATTTTTATAGAGTGCAATAAAACTAAAAAAGGCTACTGTATAGCATCCAAATAAGGCAATAAAATTATCTCTTGGATAGGTATATGCTACGTCTAAGTATGCAAGTACTGTTGCAATAATTGCAAAAAAATAGAAATATTTGGATGAATAATTCAAGCTTAGGTATTTTTAAACGAATTAAAAAACACAAAACTAAATCCGAAAATGAGCATTAAGTGAAACGGGTATAATGCAAAATCATTGAAATGATATCCGGCAATTAAACCAAATAAAAAGTAAAGCATTAGTAAACCTTCAAAAATGGTATATTTTGATATTTTTTTTGAAATATAACTGTTTTCTTTCCACTTTTCTTTTAATGCTTCTATGTTGAGTTTTGGCGTTCTGATGAATTCACTTTTCTTGCCAAATAGTCCTTCCAAAACAGCAATTGAGTTTTGAAAAGAAAATCCCATCGCAATACTGTAAAACGTAAAAAAGAGGCCTGTGTATTTCGAAAAATTTACAAAACCTTTGCCTTCAATAACTTTATAGGTATTCCAGTAACAGATAAAGAATATGATTGAAGTGACAATGAAAAAGACCATGATGTCAAAATATAAACTGATATGACTGTACTGATTTTTAATAAACAAAACTGGAATACTCAATACGGCCATGGTGAATATGCACAAAAACATGGAGCTGTTGAGCAAGTGCAATAATCCGTGTAGTTTTGTTTTTAATGGAAGGGAAGTAGAGTTCATCACTCGGTGTTTCATTTTTACAAAGTTCTCCGCTCCGCCTTTATTCCATCGAAATTGTTGGGAGCGAGCAGCACTTAAAATGGCGGGCAATTCAGCCGGTGTGACCACATCTTCCAGAAAAATGAATTCCCATTTCTTTAATTGTGCCCGGTAGCTTAGATCCAAATCTTCGGTTAAGGTATCGCTTTCCCAATTACCGGCATCAAGTATGCATTTTTTTCTCCATATGCCGGCTGTTCCATTAAAGTTTATAAAATGCAATTTAGAATTTCTGCCCACTTGTTCCAACGTAAAATGTGCATCCAACGCAAAAGCTTGAATTTTTGTTAGGATTGAATATTTTTTGTTAAGATGACCCCATCTCGTTTGAACTACGCCAATTTTATCGTTTTTAAAATAAGGAACCGTTTTCAGGAGCCAATCTTTTTCCGGTAAAAAGTCGGCATCAAAAATGGCGATGAATTCACCTTTGGCTATTGCTAAGCCTTCTTTCAATGCACCGGCTTTAAAACCAATCCTATTGGTGCGGGTGATATGTTTGATAGCAATACCGGTTTGTGCAATTTGATGAACCAACTTTGATGTTTGTATAACACTGTCATCAGTACTATCATCTAAAACTTGTATTTCCAGTTTATCAGATGGATATTGTAATTTTGAAACTTGAATTAGCAACCTTTCCACCACATATTTTTCATTATAAATAGGCAGTTGAATGGTGATATGCGGTATTTCGTTTGGATTTGTAAAATCGAATTGCTCATGTTTTTTCCTTATTTTTTTACTTTTCAAGTAATTAAAAAGCAAGTTAAGCTGTGCCAAACCATACAAGAATATTAATAAAATGGCAATGCTGTAAATAATTAAAATTATATAAGAAAGTGTGCTGATCATCTTATTTGAATGCGTATTTGAAAATCCAACCTATTATTTTTATTCCTGCCATGATGGTTCCTTTGACTGTACCCGATACTTTTGAAGTTCCAATTCTGTTTTTATAACGAACAGGAACTTCTACATAACTCATTTTTTGTTTCATTACTTTTAATTGCATTTCCACAGTCCAACCATAGGTTTTGTCCTCCATTTTTAGTTGCCTCAATTTATGGTATTTTATGGCTCTAAATGGACCTAAATCTGTAAATTTAGCATTGAAAAATAGTTTCATTAAAAAACAAGCCAGCCAATTACCAAAAATTTGTTGAGGTGTCATAGCTCCTTTTTCACGTAACTGTTTTACTCTGGCTCCAATTACGAAATCAATCTTATGGTTAATTATGGGTTCAATTAAATGCGATAATTCTTCTGGATAATCGGAATAATCGCCATCTAAAAAAACAACTATTTCGGGTTTTATCTCCAGCTGTTCGATGTATTCCAGGCCTTTTAAACAGGCGTAACCATATCCTTTTCGATGTTCTGAAAGTACTGTAGCACCAGCGTTTTTGGCAACCTCTTCCGTTTTATCAGTTGAATTGTTGCTAATTACAATGATTTCATCGACACAATCAGGAATTTCTGCAATTACTTTAGCAATTGCATTTTCTTCATTGAAAGCCGGTATGATTACTTTAATTCTGTTCACTAAAAGTCTATATTAACCCGTTGGGTGAAATTAAATTAATTGATTTTTGATTTTATTT
>NZ_NOXX01000096.1 GCF_002251775.1 Flavobacterium aurantiibacter | reverse complement strand
TTTATTGATTTTTAATCAATTATGTTTTTTGTCGTGTACTAAAAGTATATACGATAAAAATTAAGGAAAGGTTTACCTTTGCCGCATGGGAAGAAAACGTAACTCAGATAAGAAACTTTTCGAGAAAATAACTATTCAGGATGCCGGTGCTAAAGGAGTGTGCGTGGCAAAAGCACCCGACGGTCGGGTTATATTTATTCCGAATGTGGTTCCAGGCGATATAGTAGATGTTCAGATTTACAAGAAGAAGAACAGTTATTACGAGGGAAAAGCTGTTGCCTTTCATGAATACTCGAGTGATCGCGTTGAGCCGGCCTGCAAACATTTTGGTGTTTGTGGCGGTTGCAAATGGCAAAACATGAGCTACGAAAAACAGTTGGATTACAAATTCAATGAAGTTAAAAACCACTTGGAGCGCATTGGCAAGATTAACTTGCCCGAATTTGAACCCATTCTAGGCTCTGAAAAACAGTATTTCTACCGAAATAAAATGGAGTTTGGCTTTTCAAACAGTCGTTGGCTTTCGCCTGAAGAAATGCAATCGGATACGGTTTGCAACGATCGGAACGCGCTTGGATTTCATATTCCAAAAATGTGGGATAAAATTCTCAACATAACTGATTGTCAGTTGCAAGCCGATCCGTCGAACGCCATTCGAAATGGACTACGCGCTTACGCAGATGAAAACGGATTGGCGTTTTACGATCCGAGAAATCGCGCTGGATTACTGCGAACGCTAATGATTCGAACCACTTCGACAGGTGAAGTAATGGTTTTGGTGCAGTTTTTTGAAAATGACAAAAATGGTATTGCACAAGTAATGACGTACTTGCAAACCAGTTTCCCTGAAATCACTTCGTTGCTTTATCTTGTAAACGAAAAAGCAAACGACACCATTTACGACCAAGATATTTTGGTTTGGTCGGGTCGCGAGTACATCGTAGAAGAAATGGAAGGCTTGCAGTTTCGCATAAATGCTAAGTCGTTTTACCAAACTAACAGCGAACAAGCGTACGAATTGTACAAAGTTACGCGCGATTTTGCCGGACTAACCGGAGAAGAGATTGTATACGACCTGTATACTGGAACGGGAACCATTGCTCAATTTGTTTCCAAAAAAGCAAAAAAAGTAGTGGGAGTTGAAGCTGTTCCTGCCGCCATCGCCGATGCGAAGTTGAACGCTGCAAACAATAAAATAGACAATTGCGTGTTTTACGCCGGCGATATGAAAGACATTTTTACCGACAATTTTATTGCGCAAAACGGCAAACCCGACGTAATTATAACCGACCCGCCCCGCGATGGCATGCACAAAGATGTTGTGGCTCAGATTTTAAAAGTAGCTCCGCAGAAAGTGGTATATGTAAGCTGTAATTCGGCTACGCAAGCCCGAGATTTAGCACTTTTAGATGAGAAATATGAAGTAGTACGCGTAAAACCAGTTGATATGTTTCCGCAAACACATCACGTAGAAAATGTTGTACTTTTATCGCTTAAAAATTAGTCTTTACAAGCCTTCATGAAAAAGTTACTCCTATTTTGTATTGTGGTTTTATCGTTAAGCTCTTGTGAGAAGGACGACATTTGCGATCCCGGGCAATCTACAACGCCGCGGTTAATTATTGAATTTTACGATACAAACAATCCGGCGGTACTTAAAAACCTGACTAATTTATATGTTATTGGCGAAGGTCAAGAAGAAGCTTTAGTATTGAATGAGAGTATCCCTATAGATTCGCCGGTTGCGGAACAACGCTTTTTATCGAACGGGAACAGAATCGGTCTTCCGCTTAATACCGAAGCCGACCAAGTGGTATATAACCTAACGTTGAATTACAACAGTCCGAACGAAGACTTAATTTTTGAAGACCAAATTGTAATCAACTACAGCCGACTAAATGCGTATGTATCGAGAGCTTGCGGATATAAAACCACTTATAAATTAAATCCACCAACTAATCCGTTGGCACCAATCACAGTTACTAGTGGTAATGTGTGGATCAACAGTATTGAAATTTTACAATCAGACATCGAAACCGAAAATGAAATCCACGTTAAAATATATTTCTAGTTTTTTCCTGCTCTTTTCGATACTGGGTTGGTCGCAAACTACCGATTCGCTACCTAAATTCAAGGATCGTTATGGCTTGCGCGTGGGCATCGATTTACACCGTTTAACGCGAAGTCTTTACGATAAGGACTACCAAGGTATTGAATTCACTGGCGACTTTCGGTTATCGAAAAGGTATTTCGCTGCCGCGGAAATCGGTACCGAAAAGCGAGATACGCGCGAACCGCAGATTAACGCTACAACGCGCGGCCAGTACCTCAAAATAGGTTTCGATTATAACACACATCAAAACTGGTTACAGCTCGAAAACATGGTAAATGTTGGATTGCGCTACGGCTTTAGTACCTTTTCGCAAACGCTTAATAGTTATAAAATTTACAACCCTAATCCGTATTTTGGAAACGGTGATTTTATTGATGTAAATCGCGAATACAGCGGGTTAACAGCGCACTGGATTGAAACGGTTGCCGGAATTAAAGTACAAGTATTCACAAACGTCTTTGTGGGCTTTAGCTTTCGACTGAACATCATGATACAAGAGAAAGACCCAAGCGGATTCGAAAACCTGTATATTCCTGGTTATAATCGTACCTACAACGACCGCTTTGGCGTTGGCTTCAACTATACCGTAAGCTATTTCTTACCTCTGTATAAGAAAGATAAAGGCGTTTCTGCCGAGAAAAAGAAAAAGAAATAACACCTATTTCAATTCTTTTACTTCCTTTAGAAAAAGCCACGAAACAAACAAACGTTCGCCTTGCGAGGTTTTCACAGCTTGAAATTTAGGTGCTAAAATTGTGGCCACTACTGCCGAGGTAACTGCTTTCCAAATAGGTTCAAGATCGGAAAACTCGCCTAAAATAACACGGCAAATTATAAAGAAGAAAGCAAAAGATATGGCCTGAAAAACAAAGGCTTTAGTTGATTTTTTCATCGGAATTTTGATTGAACTTTAAACGTTTACTTCCGCTGTACATTTGGTAATTCACCAATCGGCTTTCCAAATTAGCATTAAACAATTTGATTTTTCGCGACGGTTTCAACCCAACAAATTTCAAGGCTTCTAAATTCGCCGTAATAAACCAGGCTGAAGTATTGGCGTAGTGCTGCTTGAGCGTATCACCCAGCTCGCGATAAAAACGCTCCAAATCGATATCTAAACGTTCGCCATAAGGCGGATTAAATAACATAAATAAAGGCTCGTCGGTTCCTTTCTCGGTTTCAAAGAAGTTTAAGTGCTTGATAGAAATATATTCCGAAAGATTGGCTTGCTTTACGTTTTCAGTAGCTTTAGCCACTGCACTTGGCGCTTTATCAAAACCGATCATCGAAAAATCAAAATCGACAACCTTTTTCATCAACGATTCCAAAACGGTTTCGAATAACTCAAAATCCCAATCGCGCCATTTTTCAAAGGCAAATTCCTTTCGATTGAGATTTGCTGGAATATTACACGCAATCATCGCTGCCTCAATCAGTATAGTGCCGCTTCCGCACATCGGATCGAGAAAATCGGATTGTCCACGCCAACCCGCGTGCAACAACATACCTGCGGCCAAAACTTCATTGATGGGCGCGATGTTAGTAGCTGTACGATAGCCGCGTTGGTGTAAAGACGCACCCGATGAATCTAATGAAACCGTTACCGTTTCGCGGTCTATGTGTACATTAATCCGCAAATCGGGGAAACGCTTTTCAACACTTGGGCGTGCGCCTTGACGTTCGCGAAACTGATCTACAATAGCGTCTTTGGTTTTTTGTGCAACAAATTCAGAATGCTTGAAAAAGTCGGAATGTACTGTCGCGTCGATCACAAAACTCGATTCTACACGTAAAAACTCCGACCAATCGATTTCTTGAATCCCTTCGTAAAGCATTTTTTCGTTTAGCGCACGGAACGATCTGATAGGTTTCAGAATTTTCAAAGCCGTACGCAAGGCGAGATTGGCTTTGTACATAAAACCTTTATCGCCCACAAAACTAACGGCTCGCGTGCCCGATTCTACTTGCTGTGCTCCTAAATTACGCAGTTCGGCTTCCAGCAAAGGCTCGAATCCAAAGAACGTTTTGGCAATCATTTTAAAATTATCTGACATGTACGAAGGTGTAATTCGACTTATTTTCGTCAAAAAAACCTTGCAAAAATAACGTAAATTTGCACCAAAATAAGCGGAATGACCAACAATACGGTTCCAGAAGATACCCATTGGTACGCTTCGTGGTTCGATACCCCCTACTACCACATTCTTTATAAAGATCGCGATTATAAGGAGGCGCGACTCTTTATCGACAACATAACGGCATACCTAAATTTACCTGAGCATGCTGAAATACTCGATTTGGCGTGTGGAAAAGGACGACATTCTCGTTATTTGAATCAGTTGGGATACCGCGTGGTTGGCGCCGATTTATCGCACAACAGCATTGATGAAGCAAAAGCTTATGAAAACGATTCGCTGCAATTTGTTGTACACGACATGCGTGAAGCGTTCGACCGCCAATTCGATGCAATTTTCAACTTGTTTACCAGTTTTGGTTACTTCGAAAACGACAACGATAACCTGAAAACGCTCGAAGCCATTCGCGATTCGCTTAACGAATACGGATTTGGCGTCATCGATTTTATGAATGTCGATTTTGTGATTCCGCACTTAGTTCCCGAAGAAGTGAAAGAAGTTGATGACATTGCGTTTCACATTAAACGTTTTGAAATCGACGGGTATATTTATAAGGAAATTCGCTTTGAAGATCAAGGAAAAAAATATGCGTTTACCGAAAAAGTTAAAGCGCTTCGATTAGCCGATTTCGAACAACTTATGGAACAGGCGGGCATTCATTTGCTCGATGTTTTTGGCGATTACAAACTTAGAAAGTACCATCCGCTAAGCAGCGAACGCTTGATACTCTTATTTAAATGACAGCATTACTGATTCCTTTTCTTTCTGTAGTTCTCGGGCTGATAATCGGATTTCTATACAAACCAAAAAAGAAAACCGGACTAAAACTGTTGCTTGCTTTTAGCGGCGCTTTTCTGCTTTCGCTCACGGTTTTGCATTTACTTCCGGAGATTTACAGTCATACGAACGAGTCTGAATTTTCGACCCTCGGCTTGTTAATCATGGGCGGAATTCTGCTGCAAATCATCTTGGAGTATTTTTCTAAAGGCGCTGAGCACGGGCATGTTCACGGCGGTAAGTCGCTCAAGCGGCTTCCTTTTATTTTAGCTGTTTCCTTGGGCGTCCATGCGTTAATTGAAGGTATTCCAGTAGCTGCCGAGTCGGAATTAGCTTGGGGAATTGCCGTGCATCATTTACCAATCGCCGTTATTTTAACGCAATTTTTACGACAAGCAAACCTGTCGAACAGCGTTGTAATACTGTTCATGTTGGGATTTGCCGTTGCTACGCCGTTGGGAACGTTTTTAGCGTCGAATTTGCAACAAATACAGTCGTTACACCACTATTTCTCGGCGGTTGTGGTAGGAACTTTATTCCATATTTCGTCGACAATAATCTTTGAAACATCTGAAAATCACAAGTTTAATTTCGCAAAACTGCTGGCAATCATTTTAGGCATTGTCTTCGGATATTTCTTGTAAGGAGTATAAATTGGGGATTGTGGCAGCGGCGTCCCTCCTACTCCCTGGTGCCAGACTGCCGTTGGGCAATTCGCTGCCCCACCTAGTTATTGGGGAGCCCCTTGGCAACAACCGCTAGAAGCAAGATTTTTAATGCTGTCCCCAACTCGAAAAATGGTGGAAAATTTCGAAAGTTGACGTGATTTAAGATAGAACTCACCTGTTACACATCTCGTTCTAAATCACAAAATACTACTTTTTCAAACGTAGTTTCGTTTAGGAGCATCAGATAAGAAGTTAATACAGCATCGGGTCAAAATTTGAGTTACAGCTTACCAGTAATTAACGTAACTCCGACGCTCCAAATGACGTAGGCGCTAGGAGATTCGTGGGTTTGATACAGAACCATGAAACAATCAGTGCTAAACATCGCAATTGGGACTTTCCGAAACGTGTCGGGACTCACTACTCCAAAAGCGAAATGCTAAATGGCGAACTAATCTACGTCTTAGTACTTTATACTTCAGTTTCAATACTTCCAAAAAATAATGCGGAAAACCCGTAGTCGTATGTTGCTTTTTTTCAAAACTACGACATTATTAAGATACAGAAGTTATCCGCTTTCAAATGATTTAATAGATGTGGTACTTTTAAAAACGTTCTTGACCCAGATTTGAATTATATATGTTGTAGGTTGCCGCTTTAAATGCCATCAGTTGGTATTTTTAGTTCACTTCCTAGCTTATAATCGTATTCTATCGGTTTAAAAACTTCTCGACCACCGCCGGGATGAAACGTTATTTCTCCGAAATAAACATCATCGTATATAGAGTAAAAATCGACACGTGCATAGAAAAAAGGTTCTGATAATTTTGCAGCCAATTCTACCATTTTTTGTAGTTGCGCTGGTTTTGGTACTTCTGGCCCATTTGAATGCCTTAGCAAGACGTCCAAAAGTTGCCACTGTGTGTTGTAAAGATTTCTTTTATGCTTAGTATGCCTATCTATATCGACCTGAATAAAATTAGGTTTACCGTTAAAACAGTGAATTTTATAGTCAAAAGGTATTCCCCCATCTTCTGCGATTAACAATTATTCTACAATTATTCTTCGCTCAATATTTTTATACGGCCATTCTTTATCATAATAATAATAGTTTACCTTAAGATGGCTTTGCAGTTTCTTTTGTATGGCGTCCCAGTTTTCTTTATTCTTATCACGAACTATAACAACACCAGAACTGTCGTGATTTGCTTTGATAGCAACAGGATAATCCGGTATATTATTGCTGTTGATATCAGCTACATTTTTGGTCTCAAAAACGAGAGGTACCAGGTATTGCTCACCAACTTTATCTTTGACGTATTCGCGAACTTTAAACTTATCAGCGCATTGCGTATGTAAAGGTGTTCTGTCGTTCAATTTCAACCACTGTATCTTTTCACTCAAAGACTTGGGGTTTTTCAAATCAGGATTAAATCCAAAAACTTGCTTAAATCTTCTTTTAAGAAAATACTCTTCAGGTAATAGTCTAAAACGATAAAAATCAAAAGCATACTTAACAGGATACATTGGATATTTAAGATACGTGTTCTCGTAGAGGTATTTAATTTGATTTTTCATGCCTTGTATTAACTATTACTAAACGTTTTATTGTAGGTATTTACTGCTGCTAGCTCTAACTTATTTTCATCAAGTAGTGCAAACCCTTACAAATTGGTAAAGTTATTGAAAAAGCAGGTATTTTAAAGAAAGAAAATTAAAATAACCCGTTGGGTGAAATTAAATTAATTGATTTTTGATTTTATTT
>NZ_NOXX01000083.1 GCF_002251775.1 Flavobacterium aurantiibacter | reverse complement strand
TTTTATTGATTTTTAATCAATTATGTTTTTTGTCGTGTACTAAATGGAAAATTAAAAGTTATTTCCAATAAAGGTTGGCAATTTAAAGGTCACGCAGAAAAAGCCGTAACGGGTGGTGAACAACCTATCGACGTTGCATATACCATTTTAGCATTGGAAAAATTCCACAGCGCTTTTCGCGACAAGCGTTTTAAAGTTCTTTCCATTAATGCATTTTATTGGTTTTTAGGAGCTAATCACTTAAAGCAAGCTGTTTATCAAGAAGAAACGGGAGGGTGCTGCGACGGCATTGAGGAAACCAATGTGAATCTAAATCAAGGTGCTGAGTCGACACTTAGCTATTTACTCGCCCGATTAGCCATAGGTCGGATTTTACATTGAAGCTCGAAAAAAAGCATCAGTTAGCAAAGTTTTATTTATGGCCGGTAAACCAGTATATTTCGTCGTCAAAAAGTCCTTTATATCTGGTGTAAAATATTGAAATAATGATATTTAGTGTTTTTTGTTACTTATTTCATTGAAAAGATCGTACCTTACAAGGAATTGGAAACTTACTTCCGATTTGTAAATGTATTTACCATGGCGAGGCAAAAGGAAGGAAAGAAAAAATCGGATAAAACTGCTCCGGCAAGTACCGCAAAAGAGAAAAAGGCTGCAAAGTCTGTTAAAAAGCAAGAGAAAGATAAAGCGGGTAAATCTGAGTAATATCGCGCTCTCGTTTTGAAGTAAATTTTTTCTCGAGAACGAATAAAACTGAAGTTTAATGATCCTTTCAGGGAAGTTTTCTAAAATCGGTTTCACAGCTTCGGAGTTGAGACGAATTCGTTTTGTTGCGTGTAAAATCCAGTTCACGTTTTATAGCGATCGGCATTTGGTTATTTTTTTAAAGAATGAAGTTTCTCTCTTTAGAACATTAGCGTAAATCCGATCGCTTTTCGTTTTCATTGGTTGTCATTTCTGCCGATCTCTGTAGTGTTGTTTTGTAAGGCCGAAAATATCCACTAACTGATGCAAGAAAAGTCGTCAAAGAAAGTTTGCAGTCAAGCCTTTTTTTGGACTTTGCTTGAAATTAAAGGAACAGAGATTAGAATGCCTGATGAATAATTGTTTTTAGAAGCTATTTCTTTAAAAGTTACGAATGAATTCTATTTTCATTTGACGGTTCAAACCGAACGTAATACTTTTGCGCATCTAACTACACACACATGTCAACTACAATTACGGCAACTCATTTTCAGTTTCCAAACCAAACCGCATTTTACAAGGGAAAGGTTCGAGATGTTTACAGCATTGGCAACGATTTACTGGTCATGATTGCCACCGACCGACTATCCGCTTTCGATGTGGTGCTTCCGAAAGGAATTCCTTACAAAGGACAAATGCTCAATCAAATTGCGAAGAAATTCATGGATAGCACAGCCGATATAGTTCCGAATTGGTTGCTGGCCTCGCCAGATCCGAATGTAAGTATTGGCGTAAAATGCGAGCCTTTTAAAGTGGAAATGGTGATTCGTGGCTATTTGGCTGGACATGCTGCTCGTGAATACGCTGCCGGAAAGCGTTTACTTTGTGGTGTGGCTTTGCCGGAAGGTTTGAAAGAAAACGATAAACTTCCGCAACCCATCATTACGCCAACAACAAAAGCTGCTTCCGGTTCGCACGACGAAGATATCTCTGAAGAAGAAATCTTAGCTCAAGGCATAGTATCGGAAGCAGATTGGGAAATACTTAAAGACTACACGTTTAAACTTTACGCGCGAGGAACTGAAATGGCGGCCGAACGCGGCTTGTTATTGGTTGATACTAAATATGAGTTTGGAAAAAAAGCCGACGGAACCATTGTCCTGATTGATGAAATTCATACGCCCGATTCTTCCCGCTATTTTTATGCCGATGGCTACCAAGAACGTCAAGATAAAGGCGAACCGCAACAACAATTAAGCAAAGAATTTGTTCGCCAATGGCTTATTGCAAACGGATTTCAAGGTAAAGAAGGGCAATCGATTCCAGAATTAACCGACGCATACATCGACACGGTTACAGAACGATACGCCTTACTTTACGAACAGATTTTAGGTGAAAAATTCGTTAAAGCACCAGTTAATAACTTGGCAACGCGCATCGAAACAAATGTTTTAAATTATTTAAAAACAATTGGTTAAGTAATTTATTCGGCTGTAGCCTGACGAATGATATCGGCGTATTCCAAGAAAAATTGTTCCATAAGCAGCATTTTCGAAGCCATAAAGTCGAAGATTTCGGGCCAATAATTCTTGTTGAAGAAATTGCGTTCTAATGTTTCAGTATGTACGATGCTCACTATTTTCCCAGATTCCAGCGTAAAATTTCGTTCGAAAAAAATCTCTGGAAAAAACTCAAGGAAAAGTACGCGCATCGCCTGTAGTTGTTCAAAATACTTGATCCGTGTTTCCTCGTGACGCATGCCCACTTCTAGAATAATGCGAACCCCCGAATTTTGAACATCGAACTTGAGTTGTAAATCTTTAATTTTGGTATCGTAAAGCAGCCACTTGTGTGGATATGCTTCTGCGAAAGCGGTCCAAAAATCGGTAATAAGCTGGGCTTTTTCTTTTTTACTATACACAAACGGTAATTTTCATGGCAAAAATAGCATTTAGTGAGTTAGTTCCGCATATTAAATCTCTTGAGCTTCCGGGCTTGGATGCGCAACTAAATATGGCTCCAGCTGATCGAAAGCAAGCGTTGGAATTAGCTGCGCAAAAAGCCATTCAAAAACGGTACGCCGCCGTTTCAGTAATTGTTTCTACACACCAAAACCAGGAAACAATCACTTTGATTCAACGATCAGAATACGAAGGTGTTCATTCCGGACAACTTGCCTTCCCAGGAGGAAAAAAGGAATTATTCGATGCAAATTTCTATGAAACCGCTGTTCGCGAAACGCAAGAAGAAATAGGAATAACACTTACGGAACAGCAGTTTGTACGTGGACTAACACCGCTTTACGTTCCGCCAAGTAATTTTGAAGTACATCCGTATCTATTTGTTACCGGCGATTATCTCGAATTCACCCCAAATCCGCGTGAAGTGGCCGCCATTGTTCCATTACCACTATCCGTACTGCTAGACGATACAGCCGTTTCCACAATGGATATCGATACCGCCTATAATTTCAAGATCAAAACTAAAGTTTTTACCTTTGGGCAACACACGGTTTGGGGCGCTACTGCAATGATGTTAGCAGAAGTGAAACAAATGTTATTGTTGGCACGAAATTCGGCAATTAGTCAAATTTAATTTATGTTTGGCGCATGGGACTATTTAAAAGAAATCCGTTCGGACATATTTTATTTATCAAAAAATGGCTGATTCGCATTTTTGGCGCCGCAACACACCGCCGTTATCGCGGATTTAACGAATTGCAAATCGACGGTTCGGAGATTATTCGTGCTTTACCTGCACAAAACGTTTTATTTATCTCCAATCACCAAACTTATTTTGCCGATGTAGTGGCCATGTTTCATGTTTTTAATGCTGCTTTACACGGTCGGGTAGATCACATCCGAAATATTGGTTATCTCTGGAACCCTAAGCTCAACATTTACTACGTTGCAGCTAAAGAAACGATGCAATCGGGTATTCTTCCGCGGATCATGGCCTACGTGGGTGCTATTACTGTAGAGCGTACTTGGCGTGCAAAAGGAAAAGATATTCAGCGTGAAGTGAATCCGAATGATACCGAAAACATCAAAGTTGCTTTGCAAGACGGTTGGGTAATTACCTTTCCGCAAGGCACCACAAAATCGTTCAAGCCCGTTCGAAAAGGTACAGCGCACATCATCAAAGAGCACAAACCAATTGTAGTTCCTATTGTTATCGACGGATTTCGCCGTTCGTTCGATAAGAAAGGTTTACGGATGAAGAAGAAAGGGATTTTACAATCGATGATTATAAAAGAGCCTTTGGAAATTGATTACGAAAACGAGTCGATTGAATCGATTGTAGAGAAAATTGAGTACGCTATAGAGCAACATCCGTCGTTTTTGAAAGTCATTCCCGCCGAAGAGCTTGAAGCAGCTGAAGCTTTAAACGAGTTGCGGAGATTTAGTTCGCCGAAGGCAAAGTCGTAAACAAATTTGTTTGGAGAATGCCTAGCGACTCAAGTCAGTCAAAATCGACGAATCTTAAATACTGAGTACAAAGTTTTCCCTGTTTAATCCGCTGGTGTGATACTGCCAATTTAGTGCGATGACTTCATTTAGAATGCGTTTTAATTCTTCGAAATCGTTTGGTTTACGGATGTATACGTTAGCGCCTTTAACAAAGGCATCTTCAATATCGCGGTCTGAGGCAGAAGTAGAGTAAATAGCTACGGCGATGTTGTTGAATCGGCTATCTTGCTTGATTTCAGACAAGCATTCCATACCCGATTTGCGCGGCATATTCAAATCCAGAAACAAGATGTGTGGTTTCGAATTTTCATCGTTATTCAGAAAATCCATTAACTCTACACCGTCGTTAACAACTGTGATTGCTGTTTTAATTTTTATCGAATCGAAGGCTTCCGTGAAAAACAGCCGGTCGTCGGCATCATCATCGGCAAGGCAAACGTGAATGAGATCGTTGTTCATGATTTTGGGGAAATCTTAGAGTTCTTAATTGTTTTGCATTTGTTCCTGTACTTGTAACTCGCGCCTCTTTTTAATGATTCGCTGAAACGCTGATGGTGTTATACCGGTCGTATTTTTAAATTGAGTACTAAAGTGAGCCACATTACAGTAGTTTAATTTGTATGAAATTTCTGTAAAGGTAAGCTCATTCATTAAAATTAGTTGCTTAGCACGCTCAATTTTTTGCAGAATGATGAAGCTTTCGATAGAGGAGTAGGTTACTTCCGAAAACAGGTTTGAGATATAGTTGTAACTGTGATTGAGCTTCTCTGCTAGATACACCGAACTTTTTAAGCTAGGCTGATTTTCTTCTTGGTTCACCATTTCTACGATGGCATCTTTGATTTTTTGAACCAAAATATTTTTTTGATTTTCAACAATTTGAATGCCGTACTCGCCAAGGTGCTCTTCAAGTTTACGTTGTTTTTCTGCAGATAGCTTATCTAGAATCTCAATCTCACCAAACGCTATAATTCGATAGTTTATTCCAGATGCGTCTAGTTGCTCTTGTAAGATTTTTCGACACAGCGCATTAATGTCAAATTTCACGTACACTTTCATAGCCATAGTTTTCTGTTGTGAAGTAGTCGTAAAAATACTTGTATTTGCCAGATTTTCTTGAGAAACATCTTATTTTTTGATGAAATTAACAAGAAACAACTGTTATTTTAAAATTGCGTACTTGTACTTTTCTTCGAAGAAATACGCTTTTTACCAATATGTTTCCAGCGTTTATGTGTCCAGAAATAATGTTCTGGCTTTTGCAGAATTTGTTTTTCAACTTCTCGTAAGTACATACCCGTTATCTCATAATCAGGCATCTTTTTTGGCTCTTCAACCAAAGGTACCAAAGTAGCTTGGTAAAAGCCCCTTTTCACTTTTTCAACTTTTACAAACAACATGTTCATATCGAGTCGCTTTGCAAGCATTTCAGCACCTGTATAAACCGGTACCTCAATTCCCATAAATGTATCCCAATACTTTGCTTTTGTGAGTTGTGGCGACTGGTCCGAAGCAAATCCGTAAAAAGCTTTAACTCCATTTTTTTTGTGAAGCTCCATGGTTCCAATGGAACTCTTAGATTCAATTAGTTTAGCGTTATGGCGGCCTCGAATTTTCTGTACCAGTGAATCAAAATAGCGGTTACCAATTTTTTTATAAATCGCATAACTTTCAAAAGTAATGTAGTTCGACATGACCATCAACCATTCCCAACTAGCATAATGCGCACACATTAGGATGATACTCTTTCCACGCTTCTCATATTCCGTTGCTAACTCTAAATTAGTGAAGATAAATCTACGCTTCATTTCTTCATCGCTTATACTCATAGATTTTACCATCTCCATAAACATATCACACATATGTTTGAAGAATTCCTTCTCTATAACACGTCGTTCGGCTTCCGATTTATGAGGTAATGCTAGCGCTAAATTCTTTCGAACGGTTGCTTTTCGATAACCGAAAACACGGTATACCAGAAAATATATTAAATCAGACAAGGCATAAAACACCGGGAACGGAAGCTTTGATACGAACCATAGCAGCGGATACGCCAAGCAATACGCAAGTAATTGCATGAACAAATTTTTTTACAAATATACGGCTTTATCAAAACATGGGTTTAACTTTAATTGTGCTCATGGCAAATAAGAATAACTTAGCTAAATTAAAGTTTTGAAAATCAATATTTTGTTTGTTTTTTATTTACGAAACCTTTTCGCAACTTGTTGAATGATTTTGTTTTGATTGAAATTCAGCAAAAAGTGAAATTACACGGGCAACCGTAGCGGTTTACTTCAATTAAAATCGAAGTAGTTGTTTGAAAACAATGTGTCTTTCGGAAATTAGCATTACCTACGACTTTTTTATTGCCTAAGATTTTATTCAATTTATGGACTTACCAGCGAAACGAGCAGCTTCATTTATTACGAAATCGATTCACTTTTTAAAATTATGCTATAGTCTGACCCGTTGGGTGAAATTATTTGAAGTAAAATAAATTGAACAAATG
>NZ_NOXX01000059.1 GCF_002251775.1 Flavobacterium aurantiibacter | reverse complement strand
GCGATTCCCACGTACAAAATTCCCAGAAATAAATTTTACGGAAAAACCGTAATTTTCAGAGATTTCGAGATTGAAAGATTGAAAGATTTAGGGAGCACCAAGTTTCATAAAGTTCTTCACGATGTCCGCAACGCTGCCTTCGATAAGCTGCCTTCGACAGGCCCAGGCACCGACGTTATGTGGTTTAGTTGGTTACAACGACACGTTAAGTGGTGAACGCATCAAAGTCTTAATACTTAATACTCCCATCTTAATACTATAAAATGTCTTTCCAATCAGCCTTCGGCAGCGATGATACCCCCGCAGCAGGGAATGACGCGGAAATGCCGTGCCGGTGCCGCCTATTTTTGGTGTGGTTTGGCGTGCGACTAACAGAAGCGCCGACAAGCCGCTACCAAAAACGGCGGAAGCAAGCGCCATTGCAGCAGAATGCCCGACCCGCCGCAACCCCATTCCACTAAACGTGCGGCGGGTGCTGCCCAAATAAAAATTATCGTGCGGGCGTTTAATTTTTGATTTAACTAGATAGCAAAAAAACAACCATTAATTGGGCGTTGGAATCTTTAAAATTACGCCGATTTTTAACTTTTTAGAATCGGTGATTTGATGATAATTTTTCATCGCTCTCGAGATTTTTTCTTGTTTATTCTTAACTTTAGCACACTAAATTGTTATTGGTATGCCAAGTGTTGTAAACCATTTTAACGAGCTTGACTTAACGAAAAAATATACCTATTCCGACTATTTGCTTTGGCAATTCTCTGAACGCGTCGAGTTAATTAAAGGATACATCCGCCAAATGAGTCCGGCGCCTAGCATGGTGCATCAAACTATTTCGATGAACTTGTCGGTGGCCTTGGCTCGAAACTTCAAAAAAAAACCGTGCCGATTCTTTGCAGCTCCGTTCGATGTGCGGTTGCCTTTAAAATCGGAAAGCAAGGAAACCACGGTAGTGCAACCCGATTTGTGTGTGGTTTGCGATGCATCGAAACTAGATGCCAGAGGTTGTAAAGGTGCGCCAGACCTGATTATTGAGATTATTTCACCAAACAACAGCAAGCACGATATTGATACCAAATTTAAGCTTTACCAAGAGGCCGAAGTCTTGGAATATTGGATTGTTGAACCAACCGAAAAAATAGTTCTGGTGTATAGCTTGGTTAACGGAACTTACATTGGTTTACAACCTTTTGGTATCAATCAACAAATTGAAAGCCGCTTATTTCCCGACTTGCAGATGAGCGTGATTGATGTGTTTGAAAATGTATAAACCGCTCTAAACGAATATTTTACATTAAACCTTAACCAAAAGAATTGGTTCCTGCTAACTAATTTGGTTACCATTCGTGCAGCCAAAACTAAATTTAAAACGTGCTTTAAAAAAATACGCGAATAAATGGCATAAGCGGACTTCCGTTTATTGACCGATCGTAATCGTAAAGTACGTCGTATTGCAAACCAATGGTCATACTTCCGTTACTGTAACCCGCACCAAGCAATAAGGCAGTGTCCCAAAATTGTTCGCGAAAACGCATACGATCTTCGTACTTGAAAGTATAATTCGTTTGATTTAGCTCGGCAGAAAGTTGCACTGCCGGAAAAGGGCTAACCAAACCAATAATGGACACACCGTAATTTTGCGCCTCGTAAAAATTTCGCTCTCGTATGTAGCCCGCGTTTAAACCAAGCCCTCCGGCAACATATTTGTTGAACGTATAAATCGCCTGTGGAGAAAGGGAAACCGACGTAAACTCGGAACCAATCGCCAAACCGGCGCCACCACCAAATTGTACGCGATCCCAAAATTCAACCTCAGATTCAGGCAAATCTTGCTTCTGACCAAAGCTCGATACGACGAAAAAGAACGCAAATAGAAGTGTACTCCACTGAAGCAATTTCGAATTCTTCACTTTTAAGATAATTTTATGCCATAAAAGTAAAGTATCGCAGTCAATTACCGCATAAAGACGTACTTTTGCACAACATTTTTTAACAATAGTGATTGTTCCCAAATTATGGATAGGTTTTCATTCTTAAATGCTGCACACACCGCTTTCTTTGGCGATTTATACGAACAATATCTACAAAACCCCGATAGCGTTGAGCCTAGTTGGAGAAGTTTCCTTCAAGGTTTCGACTTCGGATTAAGCTCCGCCGGCAACGAGCAAACTGTTGAAAAAATAGTTTACGCCGCGGCAAACGAAGATGTTTCGGCCATTTCAGATAAGCTTCAAAAAGAATTCAACGTTCTGAAACTCATCGATGCGTATCGCACACGCGGACACTTATTCACACGAACCAATCCCGTTCGCGAACGCAGAACCTATTCGCCAACACTCGCACTTGAAAATTACGGCCTTTCAAACGCCGACTTAGACACTGTTTTCGATGCGGCAAAAGCCATAAAAATTGCGCCTTGCCCCTTGCGTGAAATCATCGGACACCTCGACAACATCTATTGTAAATCGATTGGTGTTGAATACATGTATATCCGAAATCCCGAAGTAATCCAGTGGATTCAAGATAAAATTGGTTACAACGACAACCAGCCTAAATTCGATACCGATCAGAAAAAACACATACTTACCAAACTAAACGAAGCCGTTTCTTTTGAGAACTTTTTGCATACCAAATATGTGGGTCAGAAACGCTTCTCACTCGAAGGCTGCGAGTCGGTAATTCCTGGCTTAGACGCACTTATCGAAGCTGCCGCAGAAAAAGGTGTGGAACAATTCGTTATGGGAATGGCACACCGCGGCCGACTAAACGTATTGGCGAACATCTTCGGCAAACCAACCCAAGATATTTTCTCGGAATTTGACGGAAAAGACTACGACGACGATGCGCTTTTTGACGGCGATGTGAAGTACCACCTCGGCCTTACCTCCGACCGCCAAACCAAATCCGGAAAAAGCATTAACATCAACCTAGCACCAAACCCTTCGCACCTTGAAACTGTTGGTGCCGTAATTGAAGGTATTGCACGTGCAAAACAAGATCTATACTATCCAAACGACAACAAAAAAGTATTGCCAATTGCCCTACACGGAGATGCGGCCGTTGCCGGACAAGGTATTGTTTACGAAATCGTACAAATGGCACAACTCGACGGCTATAAAACCGGCGGAACCATTCACGTAGTAATTAACAACCAAGTTGGTTTTACCACCAATTATTTGGATGCACGAAGCTCGACCTACTGTACCGATGTGGCCAAAGTAACACTCTCGCCCGTTCTTCACGTGAATGCCGACGATACCGAAGCTGTAGTGCACGCCATGTTATTTGCGCTTGATTACCGAATGACCTTTGGAAGCGACGTTTTTATCGACGTTCTTGGATACCGTAAATACGGACACAACGAAGGCGACGAACCGCGATTCACACAACCAAAGTTGTATAAAATTATCGCAAAACATAAAAATCCGCGCGACATCTACGCCGAACAGCTAATTGCCGCCGGACTTATCGACAGCAGTTTTGTAAAAGGCTTAGAAGAGCAATACAAAGCCGTTTTAGAAGAAAATCTGGAAGCTTCACGCAAGAAAGATCTGACCATCATTACGCCTTTCATGCAAAACGAATGGGAAGGCTTTAAGCAAGCGAATCAGAAGGAAATGCTCGAAGTTGTAGATACCACGTACAACCGAGAATCGCTCCGACAAGTTGCCGAAGTAATTACAGACCTTCCTGCAGATAAAAAATTCATTAGCAAGATTTCAAAACTGTTCAGCGATCGAAAAAACATGATTGCCAACGACAAGCTCGATTGGGCTATGGGCGAACTACTTGCTTACGCTACCTTAAATACCGAAGGTTTCGACGTACGCATCTCCGGACAAGACGTTGAACGCGGAACATTCTCGCACCGCCACGCCGTGGTAAAAGTGGAAGACTCTGAGGAAGAAGTAATGCCGTTACACCAATTAGGCGATGCGGCAAAAGGTAAATTCAGAATTTACAACTCACTTTTGTCTGAATACGGAGTTGTTGGTTTCGATTATGGTTACGCACTTGCAAGTCCGAAAACACTGACCATTTGGGAAGCACAATTCGGCGATTTCAGCAACGGTGCGCAAATTATGATCGACCAGTACATTTCGGCTGCCGAAGACAAGTGGAACAACCAAAACGGTTTGGTCATGCTCCTGCCTCACGGCTACGAAGGACAAGGCGCCGAACACTCCTCGGCACGTATGGAGCGCTACCTACAAATGTGCGCCAACGAAAACATGTATGTAGCCGATTGTACCACGCCGGCAAACTTTTATCACTTGTTACGCCGACAAATGAAAACGTCGTTCCGCAAGCCATTAATCGTGTTTACACCTAAGAGTTTACTCAGACATCCTGCTGTAGTTTCTTCGTTAGATGAATTGGCAAACGGTCGTTTTCAAGAAGTAATCGACGATCCAAATGCAGATAAATCAAAGGTAAAATCCTTGGTGTTCTGTACCGGAAAATTCTATTACGATTTAGTTGCCGAGCGCGAAGCCTTAGGCAGAGACGACGTAGCGCTGGTACGTATCGAACAATTATTCCCGCTTGCCACCGAGCAATTAAAGGAAATTATTGCTTCGTATCCGAATGCCGACGATTACGTTTGGGCACAAGAAGAACCGAAAAACATGGGTGCTTACAGCTTTATGCTCATGCATTTCAATTGGATTAAACTCCGATTGGCTTCGCTAAAAGCATACAGCGCACCAGCGGCAGGAAGCTACGCGCGTTCTAAAAAACGTCATGCTGCGGCTATTGCTATGGTTTTCGACAAGAATTTATTTAGTTAAATTTATCCCAGATATCAATATTAAAATTTGAAGAGTAACGCAATGAGCAATATCCTAGAAATGAAAGTGCCCTCTCCGGGCGAATCAATCACCGAAGTTGAAATTGCAACTTGGTTGGTAAAAGACGGCGACTACGTCGAGAAAGATCAAGCAATTGCCGAAGTGGATTCCGATAAGGCAACACTCGAGCTTCCGGCAGAAGCCAGCGGTATCATTACCCTAAAAGCAGCCGAAGGCGACGCTGTAGCCGTGGGTGCCGTAGTTTGTCTGATCGACACCTCAGCAGCAAAACCAGCAGCCGGAGCAGCAGCTGAAGCTCCGAAAGCCGAGGCACCAAAGGCCGAAGCTCCAAAAGCAGAGGCACCTAAAGTGGAAACGCCCGCCGCACCAGCCGCAGCTGCACCAACTTACGCCTCAGGAACGCCATCGCCAGCAGCTCGTAAAATTATTGAAGAGCGTCAGCTCGACCCAACTGCCATTAAAGGCACCGGAAAAGACGGCCGTATAACCAAAGACGACGCCGTAAACGCGCCTGCAAGCATGGGAACGCCAACCGGTGGAAACCGCAGCTCATCACGAACCAAATTATCTATGTTGCGCCGCAAGGTGGCCGAGCGTTTGGTGGCCGCTAAAAACGAAACCGCCATGCTTACCACCTTTAACGAGGTAAACATGACGCCAATAAACATCATTCGCAACCAATACAAAGACGCATTTAAGGCTAAACACGGCGGATTAAGCCTCGGTTATATGTCGTTTTTTACAAAAGCGGTTGTGCGCGCCTTACAACTCTATCCGGATGTAAATTCGATGATCGACGGAAACGATAAAATTTCGTACGATTTCTGCGATATTTCAGTTGCAGTAAGCGGACCCAAAGGTTTGATGGTTCCGGTAGTTCGCAACGCCGAAAACTTAACATTTAGAGGTGTCGAAGCCGAAATTAAACGTTTGGCGCTACGTGCTCGCGACGGGCAAATTACCGTAGACGACATGACCGGCGGAACGTTTACCATTTCTAACGGCGGCGTTTTCGGAAGCATGCTCAGCACACCCATCATCAACCCACCGCAATCGGGTATTTTAGGTATGCACAACATCATTGAGCGCCCAATTGCTGTAAACGGCAAGGTCGAAATTCACCCAATGATGTACGTGGCACTTTCGTACGATCACCGCATTATCGACGGCCGCGAGTCGGTTGGTTTCTTGGTAGCTGTTAAAGAAGCGCTCGAAAATCCGCTCGAATTATTAATGAACGGCGACGCTCAGAAAGCCCTCGAATTATAAAAAGAAACTCGTTTTTATACAGAAACCGATACTGAAAAGTGTCGGTTTTTTTATTAACCTGAGTGCGATTTAAAATTGCAGTCAGAAAACAGCTAAATGGTTGAATAATACCAATTGGGACTGTAAAAAAGGCTAAAGAAAAAAGGTTGT
>NZ_NOXX01000114.1 GCF_002251775.1 Flavobacterium aurantiibacter | reverse complement strand
CCGCCCGCCCCCATCGAGGCGAAGTTTTGAAAAAAAATCGACATACGAGTACGGGTTTTCCTCATATTTTATCTTTAGAACTAAATGCGAAAATTGTTGTTCTTTTTATCAGTATCCTCATCATTCATCACCGCGACCGCGATATGCGCGAATAGCTACGATTTTACCTTGTGCATCGAAATCTAGTACATCGATAACATGCAGGACTTCGGAATCGTTAACCGTTATTATTAGCTCGGCGGCGATGCTGTTGCTGCGTTCATAAGTATGAAGCACCTCGATTTGCAAGGATCTTGCCGCTTCGAAGTTTTTTTGTGTTTCGTTTAAAGCCGCAGCTTTACCAACGACGCGCAAATTCCAATCGCGCAGAACAATTTGTTCGGCAAATAACTCGGACACAGCAGTTAAGTTTTTGTCTTGGTAAGATTGCAAATACAGCAAGCAGATTTCGGTATGGTTTAACATCAGCATTTCAATTTGTATGCAAGTTGAAAAAAATTGTTGATTTTCTTGATTTTTGAACAACGATACGCCGATAACGATTGCCTTAGCCGCGATTGCAACGGAAAGCCCGTAAAGCAAAAAAGCCCCGTATTTGCAGTAGGGAAGGGCGACAACAGAAGCCCGAACCCGCTGCTAAAATACGGGCTTTTTTGCTGCGGACTTGCAGTGGAAAGCGCGAATAGCTTCAAAAAAATCGCGTACTTTAGCTCTGCAAAAAATTAAGCTATGAAAATTGCAATAGTGTGCTATCCGACCTTTGGTGGCAGCGGCGTGGTGGCTACAGAATTGGGACTCGAATTGGCGCGCAGAGGTCACGAAGTGCACTTTATTACCTACCGACAGCCGGTTCGTTTGGCCTTGCTGGAAACAAATGTGCACTATCATGAGGTGAATGTTCCGGAATACCCGCTCTTTCATTACCAGCCGTATGAATTGGCTCTATCGAGTAAATTGGTCGATATGGTCAAGTTGTACAACATCGAAATTTTACACGTACACTACGCCATTCCGCACGCTTATGCCGGTTATATGGCTAAACAAATGCTCAAAAAAGAAGGTATTCGGATTCCGATGGTAACAACTTTGCACGGAACTGATATTACCTTAGTGGGCAATCACCCTTTTTATAAACCCGCAGTTAGTTTTAGTATCAATAAATCGGATTACGTTACTTCGGTTTCGGAAAGTTTGAAAAATGCAACGTACGAACTGTTCAAGATAAAAAAGAAAATTCACGTGATACCGAACTTTATTGAGTTGAAAAATGCGGGCGATTTGGTTTTGAACCCTTGTAAACGTTCGGCAATGGCGTTGAAGTCGGAACGGATTATCACGCACATAAGTAACTTCCGAAAGGTTAAACGAATTCCGGATGTGATTGCCGTTTTTAACTTGATTCAACAACGCATACCTGCGAAACTGATGATGGTTGGCGACGGTCCGGAAAAGGTTAAAGCCGAGCAATTATGCGAACAATTGGGCATTCAGGATCGGGTGATTTTCTTCGGAAACAGCAACGAAATTGACCGTATTTTAAGCTACACCGATTTGTTTTTGTTGCCCTCGGAAACCGAAAGTTTTGGTCTGGCGGCTTTAGAAGCTATGGCGTGGCGTGTTCCGGTAATTAGCAGTAATTCTGGCGGTTTGCCCGAAGTTAACTTTGACGGCGTTTCGGGTTACTTAAGTGATGTAGGCGACGTGCAAGAGATGGTCGAAAACGGCGTCCGCATTTTGGAAGACGATGCCGTGTTGGAAGCGTTTAAAGAACGTGCTTTCGAAAATGCGAAAAAATTTGACATCTCGGCAATAATGCCGCTTTATGAACGTATTTATGAAAAGGCACTAAAAAAACAAAAATGAAAAAGGTTATTGTTGTCACGCTGGCGTTTCTAGCGTTGGCTTGCGGATCGGGAAAAGACAAATCGGCTAAAGCGCCCTTATTCACCATTCTGAAGCAAGCAGGTACAGGTGGCGCACAGATTGAATTTTACGAAATTATAAACGACGGAAAAGAATTTGAATTGCTGAAAAACGATCCGGAGTTAAAACGAAAAATCAATAAAAGCAATATTGATCAAAGTACTTTTGTGGTGCTGAGTGCGGGCGAAAAGCCTACTGGCGGCTACGGAATTACAGTAACAGATGTGAAGGAAACCAACACCGAAATTGAAGTGTACGTTCAAAAAACTAAGCCCGACCCCAACTCCTTTGTAACGATGGCAATTACGTATCCGATTTGTATCGTACAAATAAATAGTAAGAAACCTCTGGTTTTTAAAGAAGTGGAGTAGGGAAGGATATGTCATAAAAAAAGTCGGCCTAAGCCGACTTTTTTAGAATCTATATCGAATAGAAAGTGCTAAATCCGGTCCGAAATCATCGTCTCTGAATTCGTCTCCGAAATATATTTCTGGTCTGAAATCAAGTGCTAATTGTAGCGGAATGTCGAAGTTATATTCAATTCCGATGTCACCTGCGGCAAGTAAAAACGTTCCGTCTTCATCATTAAATCCTGGACCGCGATCGGCGCTATAGCTACCAATACCTCCACCCACTCCGGCGTACCAATTAAAACCGCCTTCGATGTTCCATACCCATTGATACAAACCAACTAATTTGAATGCATCGTAGTCGTCGTTATTTCTAAAACCTAAGTCTAACTCCAAGCGGTTGTTATCTCCTAATCCGCGTTGGTACGATATTTCACCACCAAATCCGTCGTTATCTCCTAAACGCAAACCTAGTGCGTTTTTAGATATGTCTTGAGCTTGAGTGGCGAATGCAGTTCCTACAATTAGGGCAGTCGTTAAAAAAATGTTCTTCATAATATTCTGTTTTTGATAAGACAAATCACCGTATTTTTAACAGTTTTTCTATTACAGGAATACTAAAAAAGCTTACAAAACTTTACTCTACTTGATGCGCGATTAATTTCTCGGTTTGTGTTTGGCTGAATGTTTGCGGAATCGGAAGCTCAATTCCAATACCTGAAAAATCTTCTATTTCATACGCAACATTTGTAGTAGCGTAAACCATACCAATATTATTTGCAAAATAAACAGTCGATACAACTACGTCTTGAGGCTGCAAAACGGGAATCGATGTGGGCGGAGCTCCTGGATTAATCTCCAACGAAGCGGCGACACCTAGATTCAATTTTAGTACAACCGATTTCACATTACTTTAGCTTTCTCCACCAGGAACGGTGTACGAGGCTAATGTTTCTCCCTGAGTGGCTGTTAAATTATAGGTAACCGTTACAGGAAATCCGGAAATTGTTTGGGAAAATGAACCATTTTTAGAACCTACGACTGTTCCACTGCTTGCAGCGCTGTCGAAAACCGGTAAATCAACTATATCAACATCTACTGGTAATTCAGCAGATAAGCTTAATCCTGTGGTTCCGGTAAGCAATAATTTACTGCCACTTTTACGTAGTGAATTTCCATTCATAATGCCCGTAAAAAAACCAAATGGCAATTCGGTTGCAAGATAATTAGCGGCAAATTTTTTGTACACGTTCGCATTAATTGTCGTGTCTTTTTCAATGTAAAGCGAATCAGTTCCAACAACGGCGTTATCAGCACTTACTTCGTATTTCCAATAATTGTCTACGGTAAGCGGCAAATAGTTGTCGTTGCTCGGATTGTTACTGCTGTCGTTGTTATTGTCTGATCCGCAGCTGCTAACTACCGCAGCGAGAGCAAACAAACTCAAAATTGTGTTTTTCATTTGTGTAAGATTAGATGTGCTAATAACGCAAATCTAACTTATTTCTTATTGAAAATGAGCGAGGCAACAAGTTTTGGCTCTAGTGCTTCTTCCATTTCGAATAAATTTTCTTGAGGAAGTTCGAACTGTTCGGAGTATTTAAAGAGTTTCCAACGCTTTTTATGGTATTCGAGTGCCGTTAAATTTTCGATCCAATCACCTGAATTTAAATAGGTCGTAGCGCCTGTCTTGTTCATTTTGGTTATGATCTTCGGTTCGTGAATGTGTCCGCAAATTACATAGTCGTACTTGTTTTCAATTGCTAATTCGGTCGCAGCATTTTCGAAATCGGATATAAAACTTACTGCTTTTTTTACGCTCGCTTTTATCTTTTTCGAGAACGAATACGGCTCCTTTCCGAGTCGTTTGAGTACCCAATTGATGAATCGATTCATCAAAATCAGGTAATCATAACCGTAACCGCCGAGCTTCGCAATCCATTTGGCATGATTAACCGACGCATCGAAAACATCACCGTGAAAAAACCAAGCTTTCTTTCCGTCAAGATCCAACACCAATTTATCGGCGATAGTAAAATATCCCACTTGTGCATCACTGAATTTTCGAAGCATCTCGTCGTGGTTTCCCGTCAGGTAATACACTTCCGTACCTTTCGACGCAAAATCAATGATTTTTTTTATAACTTTTAAATGATATTTTGGAAAATACGATTTTCGAAATTGCCAAATGTCGACAATATCGCCATTGAGAATCAGTTTTTTAGGTTTGATGGATTGCAGATACGTAAACAATTCTCGAGCGTGGCAACCGTAAGTTCCTAAGTGCACATCGGAAATTACCACCAAATCAATCTGACGCTTTTTCACAAAATTCGTTTTTGCAAATGAAGCATTCACATATTAGCACATCCGCCGATTCATATTAAATCTCAGCGCTTTAATTTTACGATTGCGTAAGTTAAATGTTAAGAACTTTTCCCACAGTAGTTTTCACGATCAATTTCTTCTAAATCGACGTCCCACCTCGGTGCTGTAATCCAAATTTCTTCAATTCAGGTACTGTACTGCGAGCCCCATGGTTTCCCGACATTTATTGCAACAAATCGTTCGTAAACAATTCTTGTTCTAGAATAATCGTATGCTCTAACTTACTTTCTACCAACCAATTCAAAAAAGCTGTTACCCGTTCGGGCTTCATAAATCCACAACTTTGCTCATCTCCAAAATAACCAACCGTTCGTGCGAGCGATTCCCGTAAATCGATGTACTGTAAATCGTACGGCACTACGTACTTTCTCAAAATTTCAATGGCTTGTTCCGGCTGCGCTTTCGCCAACAAAAATCCCTTTTTCGTTGCTTTTACAAAGTTGCTAAAACTCTCATGATCTTGCTCAATTTGCTCTTTTTTAGCCAAAACTACAGGCGAATAACCGTATGGAATTCCATAATCGGCCATTCGAAATTTGTTGATCGCTACATCTTTTAATTTTACATCAACTCCTTCCCAATTGTCGAAAATCCATGTCGCGTCGGCAGTGCCATTTAAGAGCGAGTTCCAAATTTCTAGCTTGTCGGGATATGAAAAAACAACACTTCCCGTTCCGCCGTCGTTGAAAACCATTTGCTGTACAATCGCATCTTCATAACGCGCATTGTACGACGAGTATACCTTGCCATCGAGATCTTTCGGTGCAGCAATATCCGACGATTGCAACGCAACAATGCAACTCAAATCTTCTTGCAAAATGGCATATACCGCACGCGCATTCACCTTGTTTCCTTTGTTATTCAAACTAATAACGGTTTCAAAAGGCGCAATTGCTAAATCAGCTCTATCCAATTCTAGCTTCTTGCCGGGAGTTAATTGGTAGTTGTCGTCACGCGGACTAACAATCTGAACATCAATCCCTTTATCCGAATAAAATCCCAATTCTTTGGCAATTAAAAATCCAATGTGGTTTACATTCGGTGTCCAATCTAAAGCAAGTTTAAGTGTGGTCATAGCCTCTAATTTATTGCAAGTACAGTTGCGGGAAGATAAAAAGTTTTTCCGATTTCCACCTCAAAAATGATAGGCTTGTTCACCTTTTTTGGGGGTGCCGGCGGTGCTATCGTAGCGCTTCGCAAACGTGTCATCGAACCGCCGTCGCGCTATCCGCTGTATTTTTTTGGCGCACGTTTGGTGGAAGCTCATTTACGCCAAAAAAGATGTCGCTGCTATCGCTCACCCGGGAAAAAATGGAAAAAATGGAAAAGATGGAAAAGATGGAAAAAAGGGAAAATGGAGCACGATGTTTCACAAAGTTTTTCACGATGTACACAATGCTGCCTTGTACAAGCTGCCTTCGACAAGCTCAGGCACCGACCTAAGATACGTGGGTTAAGCTGGGTACATGATTCGTAAAAGGGTGAATT
>NZ_NOXX01000106.1 GCF_002251775.1 Flavobacterium aurantiibacter | reverse complement strand
TGTTCAATTTATTTTACTTCAAATAATTTCACCCAACGGGTTTAAGTTAATGATTTTGTTTTATAATTAATAATCACACTATATACCCATTAGATTTAATTAGTCTAAAATTACTATCATTTCACTACTATCTTTTTTGAAATTATTCCATCATCAGTTAATAATTTTATAATATAAGTGCCAGAACTCATATTACCAATCTGTAATTTAATATCTGTTTGGTCTAGATTAATTGTTTGCCATGAAGTAATTTCTTGACCTAATAGATTAAACATAATAACAGATTTTACAATTGTATCATGTTGTAAATTTTTAATGTTAATTGTATTATTTGCTTGTGAATGTGTTACGTAAATCGCCTTAACATCACCATTTTCACCAACTCCAAGTGAAGAACCATCAGTAAAACGTAGTGAGAATCGTGAGTCATAAGTTCCTGAAGGTAAATAAACCTGATACGCTTGAGATTTAATGCTGTTGTATGTATCCGATTCATTATCGTAGATAAAAATATCCTGACCCTCATCAAAGTTTTCTTTATTATCAACTACAAATGTCACTAATCCCGATGTTGCATTTTTAACACCAAGGGGATAGATAGCATTGACATTAAAAAATCCTTCGCCACTAATATTGAGTTTATTGTTATTATTAATAAAATACATATCGTTAGAAAGTGTTTCAATACTAATACCATCATATCCATTATCGTATCCTGAAGAAGCGTACTCATTCATAAAACCGAGTAATATTTGGCGATGAAGATTATCTGTTGAAGTAAATCCTAATCGAATTTTCATAAACTGCTGTTGATCAAAATCATCCTGAGTATTGTTCATTAATGGGTCAACATTTTCTGTAATTAATCTATTAACACTTCTGAACAAAGTAAAAGAGTTAACTATGTCGTCCTCCTTGATAAATAATCTTTGCGAATTGTTAAAAGTTATTGTTCCTCCACTTGTGGAACCTGTTACAAAAAAACCTTGACCTACTGGTATAAATCGCTTAGCCACTTTACTACTTGAACCTAAACCGCTAATACCTGAAGGTGCTACAGGAGGTGTACCACCTGTTTTTGTGTATGTTCCGTAACCTCCTTGATAGTCTAATAATATGTGTGACGTATTTGTATCATAATGCTCCCAGAAATAAAGTGTACCCGTAATGCTAGGAATATTATCATCAATAAATTTATTTGCATCTATTGCAGAAGCATAGGGATTACCACATAAATTTAGATTGTTGGCACTAACAGTTGAAGTAATTAAGCCGCTATTTGGTTTACCAACAAAAGTATAGTTTTGATTTAAGGTAGAAGCACCACTCCCTTTCAATGTATATCCTTGACCTGTTAACAAAGAGCCATTCTGTCCAACTTGCGACCAATTTGCGTAGGAATTTGTTGAATTTTGGAATTTATAAATCCAATAACTGCTCAAGGTTAATGGTGATGTAGGAGCTCCGTCATAACCAGTTGTCCAAACAATATTTTGTGGTGTATTTGTTGTGCCATCTTTCATAACTCCTGCCACAGTAAACCCATGATTGATTGTACTGTTATTAATTGAACTCACAGGTGAGGACCAATAATTATAATTATACAAATTAGATTGCCCTTGTTGATCTCTTTCTATAAATCCTGAACTTGAAACGTCAAGATCTGATAGAGCAGTCTGAATCAATTGCGACTTACCAACCAAGTCTATCTTTCCATCCAATTTTAAATACCAATCATTCTGTAATTTAGTATCGTTGGTCATATTCACGGTCACACCTGGATCAACAAACATACCCAAATCAATACTATTAGCAGTTTCTGTAATGTTGTGCTTCACTTGTATTATAGAAAAATCAGAATCCATAACATCTAATCCTCTTATGTCTTTAGTAGGGTCATCAACTGCCGAAGCAAAAGTACCAGTCCGCACTGTGGTGAATGGCATTGGTGCTTCTTGAACAGCAATTACTTTATGATTATACATTTTCATCCCTGCTACTTCGTCGATTGTACTAGTAGTTAGATCATCCACAATATCATCTTTGTAGGTATCCATCCTGTAATAGCGAATTAAATTGTCAAAAGGAAGCGATTCAATATCTTTAGGCACAATGGTTCCGCGAACTTGAGAGGAACTATTTTGAATCTCTTGATACACCATTCTTTGGATTTGAGTTGCAGTTAGATCCGAATTAAAGACGCGAACTTCATCAATTTTTCCTTTAAAATAATTGGTATCACTTAACGGATTTTTACCCAAAGTAAGTTTACTTGTATCAGAGGCTATACTTCCAGTAGCAGCTTGTGATGCAACCAAATTACCATTTAAATATAATGAAAGCATTCCTCCACCAAAAGTTGCAGCCACGTGATACCATTGTGAGGTATTTAAAGCTGTACCAAAAGTTAATGTGGTTCCATTAACTATGACTTGTAAATTCTTAGAATTGGTTACTCGCAGTTGTAACTTGTCTTGACCCACAACAACACCTGTTGTACTAAAAGTAGAATTCAAATCAATCCAAGCCATCAACGTTGCATT
Source organism: Flavobacterium aurantiibacter (assembly GCF_002251775.1). Taxonomy (GTDB): domain Bacteria; phylum Bacteroidota; class Bacteroidia; order Flavobacteriales; family Flavobacteriaceae; genus Flavobacterium; species Flavobacterium aurantiibacter. The sequence goes on along the minus strand of NZ_NOXX01000106.1, from coordinate 3,143 downwards.
GGATAATCCTCCTAATAGAGAAACATTTTCTGCGTAATCATTTCTACCATCAAAATCTAAATAAAGTTTCCGATTCAAATCTCTTGGTGAACCTTTAACTGTATCATTCGTATCAAAAACATCTAAAATTCCATCGCTATCTGAATCACCTGATCCATCTATTCTTCCATCCCCATTAGTATCGAAACTAGCATACAATCCTGTTTGAATGTCTTTAACACCATCATTATTTGAATCCAACTGTATGTAATCCGATATACCATTGGAATCGGTATCTTGAGCATACGCTCTAAAAGTTGTTCCAAAAACAGTCGAGTTATCAAAAGAATCTAGCAACCCATCAGCATCGACATCCAATCCATCTCCTTTACCATCTCCATTAATATCACCGTCACCATTGAGAAGACCTGCCTCATCAATATCCCAGAAGGAATCGTTATCGCTGTCCAAATCTAAATAATCCGGGATTCCATCAGAATCGGTATCAATTAGACTATAAGTTGAAGCGCTGATTAAACTATCAATTGCATCATTAATCCCATTGGAATTAGAATCAGCCCAAGTAGCAACACTTGTTAAATTCATGGTAGAGGTATTTGAACTGTATTGTTTAAATCCAGCTTCTTCTATATCAGGAATTCCATCATTATCCGAATCTAAATCTAAATTATCGTTAACTCCGTCACCATCAGTGTCTTTACAACTTTGATTAATAGTGATTTGTATATCATCAATAAAATTCCCAAAATCTATACCTCCCGTTGAAGAAATCGGAGAAAAAGCAATAACTAAAGAAGTTTGTCCGTTTGGAATGGTATAAGTGCCCGCATAAGAACCCCAATCATTATTTCCATCTGACATAGTGGCTACAGTAGAAACAGACCCTAAGTTAGATCCTATTTGCAATACTGCAACATCAATTCCTGACCTACCTCTATGCTTTACATTCCAATTTATTTTGCCGCCTGTTCCATTCAAACAAAATGTTTGATAAACCGTACCAGAGTTTAACTTAATGAACTGATTTCCGACAGCCGATGGAACACCGTTAAAACCTGTGCTCCAAATTTCTAAAGTACTTTCAACGGTATTCAACCACCCAGAGGTATTTGCTAATGGCACCAAACTAGAAGTTAAGGGTGATAAAACTGGCGATTCAAAATTGCCGTTCATAAAAGCCACATTAGAACAAATTCCACACTCTAAATCATCAATAATCCCATCATTATCATCATCACCATCTAAGGCATAATCCACCCCTTCACCATCTATATCACTTTTAACAGTTATCGTACCCATTGCTGCTGTCGTACCACAACCACTTAGAAGTGAAATACTGTAGTTGAATACTCCCGATACCGTTGGAGTTCCAGATATTGTAATAGTATTACTTGACCATATAGCGATAACTCCTGGAGGTAATCCTGAAGCAGGTGAGATACCTGTGGCGCCGGTTGTCACGTGTGTAATAGGAGTCATAGAGGTATTAATATTAACCAAAGGTGTAGATGAAGCTGGACCAGCAGTACTAGCTGGAGTTACTGTAAACATACCAGTAGCATTCACATTTCCACAACCGCCTGTTAGCGGGATACTGTAGTTAAATGTACCCGAAGTGGTGGGTGTACCACTAATAGTAATCGTATTGCTAGACCAGGTTGCTGTTACACCAGCAGGAAGGCCAAGAGGAGTACCAATTCCTGTCGATCCAGTAGTTGTATGAGTTATACTCGTCATCAAAGTATTGACACAAAGTGTGGGTGAAGAAGAAGCCGCACCTACAGAGTTAATAGGATTTACAGTAATGGTTCCTACTGCATTTACATTGCTGCTGCATCCACCTGTTATTGGAATCGTATAATTAAACGTTCCCGATTGAGTAGGTGTACCACTTATAGTAATCATATTTGCTGTCCATGAGGCAGTTGTACCAGCTGGTAGGCCTGTGGGTACCCCGATACCTGAAGCACCAGCTGTGGTATGTGTAATAGGGATAAGTACTGTGTTGATACAAAGTGTTGGACTCGATGAGGCAGCGCCAGCACCACTGTTACAAACTATCTCACTTACAGCATCTCCCTTACCGATGCCGCCTGCTCCTAGGGTATACACATTTATTGCAGCCGAGATAACACTTAAGGAACCCGAGCTGCCTTGCAAGGTATAGCCAAAACCGCTGTTGTTTATAGATAATCCGCTAAAAACGCCTATCCCATTCACTGCATTAACGGTTGTTGTACCGCTTAAAGTGCCTGCACCCGGGTTGTTGGCTATGTTTAAGGTAATTGAATCGGTTGCGCCAAAAACGGGCACACCATCGGCATCCAGCAGGCCAAGTTGTGTGACAAAAGGTTGCCCTGGTTCCAAAACTGAAGGCGGTTGTGTTGTAAATACCAATTGACTAATCGTTTGTGGACCGTTTAATCTTCCACCTGCATAAGTAGTTGTGCTATCTCCTTTACCGATGCCGCCTGCACCTATAGTAAATACATTAATTGAAGATGAAGTAACGCTAAATGTACCCGAAGTGGCTTGCAAGGTATAGCCTAAACCGCTGTTATTTATAGACAATCCGCTAAAAACGGCTATCCCATTCACTGCGTTAACGGTTGTTGTACCGCTTAAAGTGCCTGCACCCGGGTTATTGGCTATGCCTAATGTGATAGCATCGTTGGCCCCAAAAACGGGAACACCATCCACATCAACCAAGCTAAGCTGTATGGCAAAAGCCTGCGTTGGTTCTAATAAATTGGGTGGCTGAGCTATAATAATCAGTTGGCTAATCGTTTGCGGACCGTTTAATCTGCCGCCCGCATAAACAGCCGAATGATCGCCTTTGCCGCTGCCACCGGTATACTGTGCATAAGTTTGGGGTACTAAACCTATTGTGATGAGTAAAATGAGCAGATTTTTTATTTTCATGACTTCTATATATATTACAAAAGGTGATAATTCATTGCAAGGTAGCCCAAATTAGAGATTTGATCTAACACCACGAAATCCGCTTGTATTGACCCGAGATACATTCACGGTAGAGGATAGTGCGCGTTCAGACACTACAGCAAGATCTGTAACTTGACTCCATTCACCCCCACGACTACCTGACCCGGCGCCTTGTGTTACACCTGTAGTATTGTTAAACG
>NZ_NOXX01000078.1 GCF_002251775.1 Flavobacterium aurantiibacter | reverse complement strand
CGTGTTTAAACGTTTATAAACGTTTAGGTAGGTTATGAACAATTTTAGCACACTACCCAAGCGCACTCCGTAGCGTTTCGACAGCAGAAAAGCCGGCACTATTTACGGTGCAGGAACGTCGCGCAACCGATTGAGCGGATTAGCCCACAGCTTGCCCGTATGCAATAGGGCTAAGCGAGGACTATGAGCGAAAGCGGGACGGCAAAACCATACGGATTTTCCACCCAATAGTTTTGCCGGTGCGCCCAAATCAAAATTACTAGTTCGCTGTATCTTGAAAATCTAGGTGTTTGCGCTGAAAAAGCGATTTTTGTTCGAACTCTCGTTTTCAGTAAAAAAGCCTTATTTTTAGCGCAATCTAAATAAGGTTATGAAAAGATTTTTTCCACTAGTATTCATTTTAACTTCGGTTATGCAGGCACAGACACTTAAGTCGCCAAACGGTAAAATTACCGTGACATTTTCCGCGAAAGAGCAGTTGACGTATGAAGTCAGATTCGAAAACAAAGTTGTAGTTGATGTGAGTCGACTCGGGTTCAAGCTGAAAGATATTGGCGATTTTAGTTCTGGATTTCGTGTTGTTGGCGAATCTAGAAGTTCGGAAAATACTACTTGGCAACCGGTTCTTGGCGAGGTTAGCAATATTGTAAACAGCTATAATGAGGTGATTTTTAATTTATTGCGCGATTCCGACAAACGACAGCTGAACATTCATTTTCGCGCTTTCGACGAAGGTATTGCTTTTAGATACGAGTTCCCAAAGCAGAGCAACCTGAATTATTTTGTTGTTTCTGAAGAACTTACAGCTTTTCAGCTCACTGAAGATTACAAAGCGTTTTGGATTCCTGCCGATTTCGACAGCCAAGAATATGTGTATAACGAAACACCCATTTCGAAAATAGATGTCGATAATTTGAATTTGAACAACGGAATCGGCATGAAATCGATTGCTACGCGTTACGGGGTACAGTCGCCATTGATGTTGAAATCGACTACCGGTTTGTACGTTAATATCTTCGAAGCTGCGGTGGTAAATTATCCGGTGATGCATTTGGCGGTTGACCCAAAATCGTATTTGTTTTCAGCACTTTTGGCGCCAAATCCGCTAGGGGAGAAGGCGTATTTGCAAGCGCCCTACAACACGCCGTGGCGAACGGTAATGATCAGTAAAGATGCGCGAGATATCGTGGGTTCGAAAATGATTTTGAATTTGAACGAACCGTCGAAAATCAAAGAAACCTCGTGGATAAAGCCCATGAAATACGTAGGTGTTTGGTGGGAAATGCACGTTGGAAAATCGACTTGGGATTACGCCGGATCGCAAAACGCACAAAATACAGGTAAGGAGTTAATTGCCTCAGGGAAACATGGAGCTACTACTCAGAATGTGAAGCGCTATATTGATTTTGCGGCTACGCATGGTTTTGATGGTGTTTTAGTGGAAGGTTGGAATACCGGTTGGGAAGATTGGTTTGGCAACTGGAAGGAAGACGTATTTGATTTTGTAACGCCTTATCCGGATTTCGACATCAAGGAAATTACCGAATACGCAAAAAGTAAAAACGTGAAAATGATCATGCACCACGAAACCTCGGGTTCGGTTGCTAATTACGAGCGCCGTTTGGATCGGGCTTTTGCGTTTATGAAAAAGTACGGATACGGAGCAGTAAAAACCGGATACGTTGGAAGAATTATTCCGCGTGGCGAATTTCACGACGGACAAACGATGTTGAACCACTTTAATTGGGTAGCCGAACGTGCAGCAGAGCAAAAAATTATGGTTAATTCACACGAATCGACACGACCAACAGGTTACCACCGTACGTATCCGAATTACATTGCCGCGGAAGCAGCGCGCGGAAACGAGTTTAACGCCTGGAGTAGTGGAAATCCGCCGATGCACGAAACGATTTTACCCTTCACCCGTTTGCTTGGCGGACCTATGGATTATACGCCTGGAATTTTTGAAATAAAAATGAGCGCCTTCGATCCGGCTAAAAAAGAGCAGGTGCATACAACCTTAGCCAAACAATTAGCCTTGTACGTGACGCTTTACAGTCCGTTGCAAATGGCAGCCGATTTGCCTGAAAACTACGAACGTCATTTAGATGCGTTCCAATTCATAAAAGATGTAGCTGCCGATTGGCAAGATACCAAGTATTTGGAAGCAGAACCGGGCGATTATTTAACGGTAGCTCGTAAAGACAAGTTATCAGAGCGTTGGTTTTTGGGTGCAATTACCGATGAAAACGCGAGAAAGACCGAAATTTCGCTCGATTTTTTAACACCGGGCGTGAAATACAAAGCTACTGTTTATGAGGACGGTAAAGCTGCACATTGGGAAAAGAACCCAAAATCGTATGCTATAAAAACTATACAAGTGACTTCGAAGTCGAAATTACAATTACATTTGGCAGAAGGAGGAGGAGCAGCGGTTTCTATCGTTCCGATTCCTTAAAAGAAAACACACATTAACCAACCAAACATTAAATTAAACTTCATGAGTGCAGAAAGTCAAAAGACCAATTGGGCGCAGTTTATTCCGCTCGTAACCGTATTCTTTTTTTGGGGATTTGTTGCTGCAAGTAACGACATTTTAATTCCTGTATTTAAAACAGCATTTAATCTGAGTCAAGGTCAGAGCCAGTTGGTATCGGTTGCGTTCTACATCGCGTATACAGTTGGGTCGATTATTTATATGTTGATTTCCTATGCTACAAAAGGCGATTTAATCAATCGGATTGGTTACAAAAATTCGTTGGCACTTGGATTGGTAATTTCTGCTTTAGGAACAATACTTTTCTATCCGGCAGCCAACACAGGTTCGTTTCCGTTGATGTTGTCTGGGCTTTTTATTGTTGCTCTAGGATTTTCGCTTCAACAAACAGTAGCAAATCCGTTAGCAATTGCCTTAGGTCCGATTACAACGGGTTCGCAACGACTAACACTTGCCGGAGGAATTAACAATTTAGGAACTACCATCGGACCTTTATTAGTAAGTTTTGCCATCTTCGGTGCAGCTTCTAATGCAGAGACGACGCTCAGTATCGAAAGCGTTAAGGTGCCTTATCTGATATTGGGTGCTGCATTTTTACTTGTCGCTATTTTTCTGAAGTTTTCGTCGCTACCCGACAAGCCAGCCGCTGTGGTGGAAAGCGAAGCAGATGTAGCTTCCGCTAGAAAATCGGCTCTTGATTATCCGCAGTTGGTGCTCGGAATGATCGCTATTTTTGTGTACGTAGGTGTTGAAGTTTCAACGGCAAGTAATTTGCCTGCATATATGGAAAATGGTTTAGGATTTGCAACTAAAGATGTCGCACCTTTTATTTCATTGTATTGGGCGAGTTTGATGATTGGTCGATGGACCGGCGCAGTTGAGGCTTTTACGGACAATATGAGCACACAAAAAATACTTCGATTTGTGGCTCCTTACTTAGCTTTTGGTGTTTTCTTGTTGGTGAATATGCTGATGAAACACGACTTATCTCCTTTCTATATTTATGGACTTGTTATTTTAGTGCTGATTGCAGCTGATATGGCAAGTAAGGGAAATCCAGCAACCATGCTGCTAATCTTTTCCGGATTGGGAATTGCTGCCCTTTTAATAGGTATGGCAACTAGCGGAATGGTTAGCGTTTATGCGTTTACAAGTGTTGGTTTATTTTGCAGTACACTTTGGCCATGTATTTTTACTTTAGCGATAAGCGGTTTAGGAAAAAATACGAGTCAAGGAAGTTCGTTTCTCATCATGATGATTATGGGTGGAGGTTTAGTAAGCTGGTTGCAAGGCTTTGTCGCCGATTTAACGACTATTCACTTTAGTTATATCGTTGGTGTTATCTGTTTTGCTTACTTGGCATTTTACGCATGGCGCGTAAGTCATATTTTAAAGAGTCAAGGAATTGATTTCAGTAAGAAAGTGAGCGGCGGGCACTAAGCATGAAACGCAAAGTAATCGCAATACTTTTTTTGTTCATTGCAGTTTCATTTTCTGCGAAAGCACAAACTGATGCTGAAATGTTGGCTGAAATCCACAAAACGGCACTCACCAAAGGTAAGTCGTATGTGTGGTTGGAGCATTTGTGCAATAATATTGGGAGTCGATTATCGGGTTCGCTTAACGCTGAAAAAGCGGTTCAATATACGTACGAGCAAATGCGCTTGTTAGAACTCGATTCAGTTTATCTACAGGAAGTTCCCGTTCCGAAGTGGGAGCGAGGTGCCCCCGAGGAAGCCTACTACAAAGCCGGAAACAAAAAAGTAAAAGTGCCGATTTGCGCTTTGGGAATGTCGGTTGCCACACCTAAAAACGGATTAACGGCACAGGTTGTAGAAGTACAATCTATCGAAGAATTAGAAAAGCGCGGAGCTGCCTTGAAAGGTAAGATCGTGTTTTTTAACCGACCCATGAATCCAGAGTTTGTGGAAACTTTTCGGGCTTACGGAGCTTGTGTCGATCAGCGTTCATCAGGCGCTCGCGAAGCAGCAAAATACGGTGCTGTAGGTGTTATAGTGCGTTCCATGACGTTGCATGCTGATGATTTTCCGCATACAGGTCAAACAGGCTATGGCGATTTACCCGAAAATCAGCGTATTCCCGCAGCAGCAATCAGTACGAATGCCGCAGATCGCTTGAGTTTGGAATTGAAATTGAATCCGAATCTTGAATTTTTCTTCAAGCAAAGTTGCAAGCAATATCCCGATGTTTTGTCGGCTAATGTAGTTGGTGAGATTCGCGGAACAGTTTACCCCGACGAAATAATAGTTGTTGGCGGGCATCTTGATTCGTGGGATTTAGGAACAGGTGCGCACGACGATGGTGCCGGTTGTGTGCAGTCGATAGAAGTACTCCATCTTTTAAAGAAGATCGGGTACAAACCGCAAAGAACCATTCGTGCGGTTATGTTTATGAACGAGGAAAATGGAGTTCGCGGCGGTTTAGCTTATGAAAAATACAGCAACCAACGTGGCGAAAATCACATATTTGCCCTAGAGAGTGACCTTGGAGGCTTTTCTCCGCGAGGTTTTTCATTTGTTTGCGACGATGCGAATTTCGAGCAGATACGCTCTTGGCAATCGTTGTTTGAGCCGTATTTAATTCACCGATTTGTGAAAGGTTTTAGCGGAGTTGATATTGGTCCGCTTAAATCAGAAAAAATCGTAAAAGCCGGATTGCAGCCCGATTCTCAACGGTACTTTGATCACCACCATGCAGCGAACGATACATTTGAACATGTTCACAAACGCGAATTAGTACTTGGCGCTGCTGCCATGACGTCGTTGATTTATCTAATCGACAAATATGGTATTAAATAAGACAAATTTTTCTTAATTCTTCTAAAGCCAAGACACAGTATATACGTTTGCGTTTTACCTTCAGCGAAAAAAATTGTTTCTGATCTTAAGTGATTCGTAATTAAGCTATTATTCTTTGACGTGTGAGTACAGTGTTTTAAAATAATACAAATGTTTTAAAAAGTTATTTTAACGCATTTAATCGAATAAATTGCACACTTTATCGATAAAAAATTTGGAAATGCGCTTGGGGATTGGTAGGTTTACGCTATCAAATTCCCCAGAAAATGGGCAAAATTACGATCAGTACATTTTTTATCCTCTTTTTATGTTTAAGTGCTAAGTACACGACAAAAATTGTATTAAATTAATTTCCAGCTT
>NZ_NOXX01000103.1 GCF_002251775.1 Flavobacterium aurantiibacter | reverse complement strand
TCAGGTATAAATATACGGAATATATTTGGATAACTCAATTATTTTATTTAATTTTAAGAATAGTCGAAACTTTTACGAATTCCTGACAAACTATTTTTTAAAAGGATAAAGTTCTTGTTGCAAAAAGTCTTGAGGAAATTCATCTTCATCTGAAAAACCTAATTCTATATCTCTTCCATCGCTCGGTATATGATGGGTTTTAAATATATAATCCCAAACACTCAAAGAAATACCAAAATTTGCCCCATACTTAGAAGGTAATATTTTGCTATGATGCCAAATGTGCATTTTTGGATTATTGAAAATATATTTTAAAACACCGTAATCCCAACCAATATTAGCATGATTCAAATGACCAATAGTAATGGCAATAAAATGCACAACAAACACATCTTCAAGAGCAAAACCACCAATTAATATTAATGGAATATATTGTATGGATTTGTACACTACTGCTTCCATCCAATTATAACGAAACTGAGTGGCAAAACCCATTTGCTTAGGAGAATGGTGCGTTTTGTGAATGTTCCATAAAAAAGGAATGCGATGCAGCAAGCGATGTATATTCCATTGTACAAAATCACTCAATACAAAAAACAAAAGCAATCCAAATGGTTTTGGCAATTCTGATAAAGAAAACAATTGAATTGAAGTCAATTGAAGACCAAAAAGACTTAAAAAATCATTAAATAATGCTTCTGTAACGTTGGATAATGCAATCAGTAAAAGTAAATTCAATAAGAAAAAATTGAAAAACATATAAAACAAATCCAACCAAAAATCCTTACGAAAAATGGGTTGGTTTTTTCGCCATGGAAAAGCAAGTTCTAACAACCAAACAGCCAAGGAAATAAGGAGTAAACCATAAAAATAATTATCCCATTTCCAAAACAAAATTTCGCTTTTTAAGTAGTTAAAATAACCACTATAAGAGTGCAATATAAGTTCTAAATACTTTTTCATAGTACATTTTTAACAACATCCACCTCCATTGTAATGATAGGTACTTTCGCTAATAAAAATATCTTTTCTATTTAATGAAGCTATGGCAGCAGCCGTTTTATCACAAATGGCTAATGGCTGATTTTTCATTAAGATATGACCTTTCTTATCATCAAAATAATCTTCCTTTCCAAAATAAATGGCAGCTTTACCTGTAAAAACACATGGACCATCTGCTGGCATTGGGTCTTTAATGGCACAAACTTCTATACTTTCAATATAAATTAACTCATCAGTTGGATAGTTCTCTGTATCTAATATTCTATAAGGACGTCTGCCTCTTATTTCAATAGTACCAAAACCAACATCAGTTAACGCTTTAATATAATCAGCAATGGGAATACTACCACTTAAACATAAAGCTCGTAAATGGTCATCATTTCGTAAAGTTTCATTCATTTCTTGTTCACATGTTGGGTCACTCATAACCAAACGTCCGTGAGGCTTTAAAACTCGATACATTTCTTCTAATGCTTTTTTTAAGTCCTCAGCTTTAAAAATATTAAAAAGACAGTTTTGTGCAGCAACATCAATACTTTCATTTTCAATAGGTAAATTCAATGCATCGCCTTTTCTCAACTCAACAAATTCACTTTTAAACCATTCATTTTCTTGTTCGGCAATTAAAAAATTTTTTCGAGAAGCTTCTAACATTTCATCCACCACATCTACACCTATAACTCCTGCTTTCTGTCTCGAAAAATAAGAGAATTGTAACAATTCCATGCCTCCACCAACACCAACATATAAAATTTTCGGATTATTTATTAAATCTTGTGCCGAAATAGTACTACCACAACCATAATTCATTTCCTGCATAATTTTTGGAATTTCTAATCCAGGAAATTTCCAAATAGGTGTTGTTGTACAGCATAAACCAACATCGGGTGTTAATGCAGCATTTTTATATAAATCGTTTGTAGCGTCTAAATAACTCATAGTAGTATAGTTTTAAATATTTTTAATTAATGCTTTAAATAGTGTAATCATTTTAGGTTCTGCCTCTCCAGCAATGGCTATAATTTCAGGTATGTTTACTGGTTTTAAATCATCAGGATTACATTCGTCAGTCAAAACGGAGACAGCAAGAACGGGTAACCCTAAATGGTTGGCAACAATAACTTCGGGAACAGTACTCATTCCGACGGCATCGGCACCAATAATTTTGAGGTAACGATATTCAGCCTTGGTTTCTAATTGTGGACCAACAACGGCAGCATAAACTCCTTTGTGTAAAGTAATATTCTGATTTTTAGCAATTTCAACAATCGAATGACGTAAATTCAAATTATAAGGTTCGCTCATATCGGTAAAGCGTTCGCCAAACTCGGAAACATTTGCAAATGCCAATGGTGAACCTCCTTGTAAATTGATATGGTCTTCAATAAGCATTAAATCTCCTTTTTTGAAGTCTAAATTTATGGCTCCAGCGGCGTTTGAAATTAGTAATTTTTGAATGCCCAATGCTCTTAAAACTCGAATGGAAAATGTAATTTCTTGCAAAGAATACCCTTCATATAAATGAAATCGTCCTTGCATTACAACTATTTTTTTATTTTCAAATGTTCCAAAAATCAATTTACCAGAATGAAATTCAACTGTCGAAACTGGAAAATTTGGAATATCAGTATAATTTATTTCACATTCGATAGTTAAATGATTCACTAATTGTCCAAGCCCAGTGCCTAATACAATACCAATTTCTGGATGGAGAAACCCTTTTTCTTTAAGAAAACTTGTAGTGATGTCTATTGTTTTTGCATTCATTTCTATAAATATTTTTGAAATTCAGGAATGTTTTTAATGTCTTCGATAGTGTCAATATCATTCTTCATTTTTATAAATGCTGTTTGAATATGCGATAAATTAGTTAAGGTATCTGCTAAAACACTGTTAGTGCCCCAATTTTTATTTTCGAATATACCATTCGGAATTGACTTTAAACCCAAAAGATAATAACCACCATCTTCAGCTGGACCAATAACTACTTCATTTGTATCTAATAACAAAAAAGCATCTTCAATATCTTTTGAATCAAGCGTTGGCAAATCAGAACCTACAATAACAATTTTATTGAAGCCATCTTCAAATCCTTTTTCAAAAGCATGCTGCATTCGCATTCCTAAATCGGTTCCTTGCTGAATGTCTTTCTCAAATGTGGTATTATCCCAAATATCATGTAAAGTAATGGCTTCAGAATATAATACACGTTTAGTGGCATTGACTTGTGAGATGCAATTTTTAGTGTGTGTTAATAAATACACATAAACTTCAAGAGCATTTTTTTCGCCAATAGTTGCTGCTAATCTGGTTTTTACTTTTCCTAATTCAGGATTTCTAGTAAAAACTAAAACTAATTTCTTTTCCATGATTATGCTACCGTACCTTGACAACTACTTCCTGATCCTGCGGTGCACCCATAACAATGTTGAGAAATTACAATGTCACGATCACTTAATGATGCCTCATTATATTCCGAAATATGCTGCTCTTTTGAGGCTACTTTTAAGCCTAGCATTTGGTTGAAATCACAGTCATATAAATAACCATCCCAACTAACAGAAATGGTATTGGTACACATCACATTACCAACGGCTTTTGGATTAAATGCTTCTACTAAAGCATTCATATAATCTTCATAATTATCTGATGCTATTAAGTAATCTAAAAATCTACTAATTGGAATATTCGTAATGGCAAATAGATTATTAAAATCGATATCAAAATCTTCTTTTAAAGCTTTCTTGAAATCTTTTTCAAGTGCCATTTGATCTGTTGGAAGAAATGCTCCAGAAGGATTATATACTAAATCTAATTTAAGTGGACTTCCTTCTTTTCCATATCCAACATCATTAAGCATTTGTAATGCTTTGATTGATTTATCAAAAACACCATCACCTCTTTGCTTATCTGTTTTTCCCCTCTTATAAAAGGGTAAAGATGAAATAACATGAATATTATGTTTAGCAAAAAACTCAGGTAAGTCATGATATTTTTTATTCGCTAAAATAATGGTTAGATTAGAACGTACTATAAAATCTTTTACGCCTAATTTAGAAGCTTCTTCAACAAACCAACGAAGATTAGGATTCATTTCAGGAGCACCTCCAGTTAAATCTAATGTATTGACAGAAGTTGTTTTTAATACATCCAAAATGTGCTCCATGGTTTCGATAGTCATAATTTCTTTCCTATCTGGACCAGCATCTACATGACAATGTGCACAAACTTGATTACACATGTAACCTACATTAATTTGTAAAATCTCAATTTTATTTGGGCGTAAAGGAAATTGGTCAATTCCTTTAAGTTTATTGGCAAAAGTGGGTAAAGATCCGTCTTTAAAAAAACCATTAGATAAAATTTCTAATTGTTTTTCCGTTTTTGAAAGCTCACTTTTTTTTGCTTGTAATGATTTTGCTAACATTCGCTCTAATTAAATTACATTGATAATTTGTCATACTTGTTCATCATTTGGACACCATGCACTAAAGAAGCACCTCCTCTAATGGCTGCCGCTACATGTAAAGCTTCCATCATTTCCTCTTTAGTAATTCCTCTTTTCAAACCATCCCCTGTGTAAGCATCAATGCAATAAGGACATTGAACGGTATGAGCAACTGCCAATGCAATTAATGATTTTTCTCTTGCTGTTAAATTCCCTTCTTCAAAAACTTTCCCATAGTATTCGAAGAATTTTGAACCTAATTCCTCATTCCATTCTGATATTTTTCCAAATTTTTTCAAATCTGATGGATCGTAGTACGTTTTTTCCATGATGCTATATATTAATAAGTTTGAATTCCTTTTTTTAGATATTTACTCCATTCTTTACTATACGTATGTACATATTCTGTCTCTTGCTCTGAATGATTAAATACTTTACAACCATTATTTTTCCATTCAAAAATGCCTCCATAAAGATTAAAAACATTAGAATAGCCTAACTTCAATAACTTTTCTCCAATTTTTTCACTTCTTACACCAATAGAACAATAAACTATAATTGTTGTATTCTTATCTTTTATTTCTTCTAAAACTAATTTTTGATTGAACTTGTTATAACCTACATGTATAGCTCCCTTAATATGGCTCGTATTATATTCAATCAATTCTCTTGCATCTAAAAAGACTACAGGTGACTTAATCGAGGCTTGTTTAACATTTATATACGAAACACGCTCTGAATTGTATTTTTTTAATACTTCAGGAATAGTTTTCTGACCATAAATTACAGTAGAAAAAAGGAAAAGAATAAGGAAGAAATGTCGCATAATTACATTTTTATCTAATTTAGACGAAAACGTTTTGAATTCCTGACAAAAAGGTATTGATTTTATTCTAAGTACACGACAAAAATTGTATTAAATTAATTTCCAGCTT
>NZ_NOXX01000061.1 GCF_002251775.1 Flavobacterium aurantiibacter | reverse complement strand
TTGTTCAATTTATTTTACTTCAAATAATTTCACCCAACGGGTTATATTATCTTTTTTAAATTCATTTAAATAGGTCCATGATTTTATTTTTTTCCCATTTACATATTTTTCCGCTTTTGAAATTTTACCATTATTATAAATTATAGTTAGTCCGTTTAGTTCATTATTTTTATGTTCGCATTTTTTTAGAACGCTTTCGTTTTCATCATAATAAATCCACCATTTCGTTTTTTTATTATCCAAATAATGACCTTCTTCTTTTTTGTTTCCGTTTTCATAATAGTAAAACCAATAATCTGTTTTTTCATCATTCAATATCCAGCCTTCTGCCTTCATTTTGCCGTTTTCAAAATACAATTTGACATATTCTTTTTCGGTAAAAGAAGTCAGTAAAATCACTAAAATAAGCAGTTGTATTTGTTTCATTTCAATTGTTTTGAATCTATCCTTGCCAAAACTGACTTTATTTTTGATTAATCAAATCAAGTAAATTCACATCATTTCCCAGTAAAATGTCATTTGAATTGATTCTTCCTTTTTCGGATGCATTTTCTAATTTTAAAACGCCACGTGGACAAACAGCAGAACAAATTCCGCATCCTACACAGGATGAACGTACGATATTTTCGCCTTTTTGGGCATAAGCTCTTACATCAATTCCCATTTCACAATACGTTGAGCAATTTCCACAAGAAATACATTGTCCGCCATTGGTAGTAATTCTAAATTTTGAAAACAATCTTTGTTGAAATCCCAAAATTGCTGCCATCGGACAACCAAAGCGACACCAAGAACGACTACCTAAAATAGGATAGAAACCGGTTCCAATAACACCCGAAAAAATAGAGCCTATGTACAAACCATAAGCGGAACGCAGCGTACTTCCTTGAATAAAAAACACTTCTTGGGTAGTTCCTGTAAAATGAAGTACCAACAAGAGTAGGATTACTACAAAAAATCCAATAGCACCTATTTTTGCATCTTTACCAAGTTCTTTTCCTTTAAAATAGAGCACAATACCAAAAACAACACTTAAAAACGCAATGACAGCCATGATGAATACGTCACGGGTTAACCAAAAATTATTGCTATCATAACCTAAATAGGTATAAACCATGGCCACAGTCATCACCACAGAGAAAACCAAAACGATATGAACCAACCATCGTTCTAATTTCCAAGCCGATAATTTCTTTGATGAGAGTTGACGAAAAGAATCACCAGCAGTCTCGGCCAATCCGCCACAACCACAAACCCATGAACAATACCAGCGTTTGCCATATTTATAAGTTAAAATGGGAGAAATGACAAAAATAGAAAGTATTCCAAACAAAATAAGTCCTAAACCAATTGTGCCGTTAGATAAAAATCCATTTACAGACCACTCGTCAAAAATATAGTAATTGAGTGGCCAAATGGATTTTAGATCATAGTAAGGCAAATCACTATTCATTACATACATAAATTCTGGAATCAAAAAGGCAAAACCTAACTGAAAAAACAAGACAGAAAGTGTTCGAACTTGTTGGTAACGATTATGTTTGTATTTTAACATAAACTTGTAGCCAAATATAAAAATAGCAAAAGTATAAAGTGTTCCATATACAAACCATTGACTGGCATTCCTTCCACTCAATAATTGGCTTAACGGATCAAACAAACTGATGAGACCCGAATTTGGATTGCCATTTTCACCTAATCCTAAATACGTTGGAAGGAAATAAAGTACAATATAAAATGTAGTTAGAATAATGCCAACAATCCAACCCCAAAGACCTCGAGAAGAAATGGACTTAAACCAAACGCCATCATTTTTTATACCTTCTAACTTATTCAAATAAGCATCTCTTGCATAAATAACTGTTCCGATACTGATGGCAGCTAATGATAAACTTAAAGAAACTGCTCTATTAGGAAAATCAAAATTCAAAAATGCCAACATCATGATAAATAGACCTATAATTCCGATAGCTAATGCTACTTTTTGTTTCGTTGAAATGTCGGTAGCATCTGGTTTTGCCAACGACATACTATGATTGACTTTAGTACTCATTTTATACGATTTGAAGTTGGTGATTATATGCTTCTAAAATTTCTCTTTCATAATGTTTATAAAATTCGGGATCAAAATTAGCTTCTGATAAATGCTGTATTACATAATCTATTTCTCGTTGCTCTGTTAGCCATTTATCAAACGTTTCATGACGCATACGAATTCCAAAAGTGTTGATACCTAAAAACTTTTTTGTTTCTCTATGATACGCAACTGTGATACATTTTGTGTCATCTTTGTGTTTCCAATGAAAATGCTCTTCAAAATCGGATTTCATTTTTTCACTAAAAACCCAGCCATACGTTTGGTATTCAATAGCAAAAAATTTAGCAGAATTAAACCAGTGTCCGGGATTATATTGCATAGGATTTCCGCAAATAGTTTGTGCTAAAGTTTCACCCATCATCCTTCCTGTGTACCAAACCGCTTCAATTGGACGTCTGTTTCCTATGGCTTCATGTTGTTCGGCACAGTCACCAATAGCATAAACATCTTTTATATTGGTTTCTAAAAAACGATTTACTTTCACACCTCGTCCCAATTCAATTTTAGAAGATTTTAAAAAATCAATATTAGGAGATACACCCGCTGTTAAACCTACTACATTACAAGCAATCTCTTCACCAGTATTCTCAATTGTAACCGATTTTACAAAACCGTTTTCATCTGCATTTATGGATTTTAAATTGGTTGACAAACGCAAATCAATGTGATTGTTTTTGATATGACGATTAATCATTGCACTTTCACCTTGTGGCAAAACACCATTCCAAAAACTATCTTCACGAACTAAAAAGGTGACAGGAATATTTCTGGAATGTAACATTTCTGCTAATTCAATACCAATCAATCCACCGCCAACGATTACCGCTCTTTTACAAATTTGATTGTTGGGAGCATATTTCTCTAGGTTTTCTAAATCTTGTTTGTGATACATACCCATTACGCCTTTCAAATCTTGACCTGGCCAATCAAATTTACTGGGTTTTGATCCCGTTGCGATAACTAGTTTATCATATTTTAAAACTTCTCCTGAAGAAAAAATGACAAGTTTATTATCCGTATCTACATTTTCTACAAAAGCTTTTTTTAGATCAATACGATTTTTTTTCCAAAACCAATTTTCATAAGGTTGTGTATGTTCAAACTTCATGTGTCCCATGAAAACATACATCAAAGCTGTTCTTGAAAAAAAGTAATCTGATTCTGATGAAATAATTGTAATTTTTTTTTCTGATTGCTTTCTAATATGCCTTGCTAGAGTAACTCCCGATATACCATTGCCTATTATTACAACATGCTCCATTTTGATCTTATTTAAACTTAAAAGAGGAATTTAGATTTCTTTAAAAAATGGCTCGTAGCCCTAAATTAAATGATTGACCCAGTCCACTATCACTGCCTCTCACAAATTTACTATATAAAACTTCTACATTTAATGTTTTAGTGAGTTGGTATTTTGAACCGGCTCCTAAAGCAGAATAATTTTGTTCAAACTCATTCCCTAAGTCTACCAATTGAGCATGTTGAATAAAACCCAAAACTGTGAATTTTGATGTTGGGAAATAACTCAGGAAAACACCAGGAGCCAATTCAATGCTATTGTTTGCAAAACCTTCGTCTTTGTTGCCCAAAAATAAACGGGTTCCAAATTCAGAGAATAATTGAAATTTATTGCCCGGGAAAGTGTAATCATAAAAAAAGCGGTTTTGCCAAATAAAACTTTTTTGTGCCAAGAAACCGTTTTCATCACTCTCTTTGTCAAAAACCGGAATAAAAAATGAACTTTGAATAGAGAATCTAGGAAGCGAATTGAAAGGAGCTATTTTAACTGACGGAGCAATATGACCTAACCCACTTCTTGCTTCACCTGTTTCATTTTGAAAAGAGAAGACACTACCCGCACTTTTGTCCGCGAAAGAGTTTGAACGATACTCCACAATTAAACCAACATTAAATTTCTTGTTGTTACTGGCTCCAGTGAAGACTTCAACAGATGTTGTAAAAAAAGTAGATCTCGGTACTTCAAATGTTTCGCCATTTCTGTCTTCTTTGGTTTGTGTGTATAAATTATTAAACCATTTGATGTCCCATTTTCCTTTTTCTAACAGTTTTGAAGGAGTATAGGTTTGAATATTGGATTGTTCCGTTTCTTCAATTTCTTGTGAAAATGAGAATTGAACCAATAAAATACTAACTAGTATTGATAATTTTAGTGATTTCATACGCAACATGTTTGTTCTACATTAATGTTTATTTAAGCTCCAATCGTAGGTGTAAAAAGCTACTTTAAAATTGGCAGGAATTGGCTCTGATTTGTATTTATTTAAAAAATCGATATACGAACTTTTAGTGGATATGAAATCTTCTTTGTACCATTCGAATATTTGGGATATTTCCACTTTTTTGCTTTTTACATTGACTTTGATAAAATCCGGATTATTGATAGCCAATTTGGTTTGTTGTTCCAATTGGTGTTCTAAATTTTCAGGAGTGTAAGCAAAGTTTGTTATCGGTGGACAACCATTTGCTCCACACACCAACACAAAATGAATTCTAGCATCTTTGTATTTTTCCCGAATCATTTTATTTTCAATATCATTTAGCGTTAGTTTGGTACCTGCAACGGTATATTTTGTTTTGTCAAAAACACCGGTTATATCCATTGGCGATTTTATAGGATATTTTTCTACAATGGCATTAATCATCACGATGTTGTAAGCATTAATAAAAAATGCTTTATTGACTTTTGGGTCATTGGATAGACTGAATGTTGCAATTTGTTTAACTAAATCTTCCAGTGTTTTAGGGTCTTTTTTAATAGCCTCATAATTTACTTTTTTAGCTTGCACATATTTTTTCAGGAAAATGTCTGTGTTTGAAAAAAAAAAA
>NZ_NOXX01000054.1 GCF_002251775.1 Flavobacterium aurantiibacter | reverse complement strand
CATCCCACCCGCCCCCATCGAGGCGAAGTTTTGAAAAAAAATCGAGATAAGATTACGGGTTTTCCGTAAATTTTGCTCTTTTTTTGGGAGACAAACAGTTCGGATTTTTTTAGTTACGGATTTTTCGCCTTAGGGATTGGAGCAGAAATGAGCTGCCGTTGCCCGCGTAAGCGCAAGCTGGTTTTACGGCGACCAGCGGAAGCCGAAAAAGCAGCAATTGCGGTAGTGGGCAACCAAGCGAATTGCCGCGAAAGCCCGGCGCACCTTATTGACGGCCGAGGAAACGAGGCAACGCAATCAAGAAGCGCAAGGCCCACAAACTAGCAAAATGAACAATGAGCTTTTGTCCTATACCGCTGATAAATAGTGTGTACGCAACGGATATACTTCTTTGTTATCTTTGAAAAAATTTTTTTCGCATGAAGAAGCTGCTTTTTTGCGCGCTGATTTCCACTTTTGGCGCGTGGGCACAACATGGAATTGACTTTGAAATTTCAAACGCGGAAGCGCGTGCGGCTCAGAGTTTACTGTCGTTTCAAGCAAACAGTAACACCACGAATTACGACGTGAAGCATCAAACGTTGAATTTCACCGTAGATCCAGCGCAGTATTTTATTAGCGGCGTGGTGACAACCGATTTTATTCCAACTACTACATTAACGCAAATGACTTTTGATTTGTCGAACCAATTAACTGTTTCGCAGGTCACTTCAGGAAATGTTTCTTTAAACTTTACGCAGAATTTTAACGACGAACTTGTAATTACTTTTCCGACGGCACTTCCAGCAGGTGTGCTAAATAGCGTGACCGTAACCTATAGCGGTCAGCCTGCAACCGGCGAAGAAGCTTTTACGATTGATACGCACAACGGCGTTCCGGTACTGTGGACGCTTTCGCAACCATACGGCGCCCGCGATTGGTGGCCGTGTAAGCAAGATTTAAATGATAAAATTGACTCTATAGATATTTATCTGAACACACCGTCGCAGTATGTAGCTGTTGCTAACGGCCTGCAGGAATCGGTTGTTGTTACCGGAAACACCAAAACGACGCATTTTTCGCATAACTATCCGATTCCGGCCTACTTAATTGCCATTGCGGTAACGAACTATTCGATATTTAACCAAACGGCAGGGACTCCGCCAAACGATTTTCCGATCGTAAATTATGTGTATCCGGAAAATTTAAGTACCACGCAACAGCAGCTTGCACTCACACTGCCCATTATGAGTATGTTTGAAGATTTATTTCAAACGTATCCGTACCACACGGAAAAGTATGGGCACGCACAATTTGGTTGGAGCGGCGGCATGGAACACACAACTGTTTCGTTTATGGGGAATTTTAGCCGCGGATTAATTGCTCACGAATTGGCACATCAGTGGTTTGGAAATAAAGTTACGTGCGGCAGTTGGCAAGACATTTGGTTGAACGAAGGATTTGCAACGTATTTGTCAGCTATGGTTATCGAAGCTTTTGATGGCGATGCGGCTTTTGTTGAGCACAAAACAGCGCTTACAAACTGGATTACTTCGGTAGCTGGCGGTGCGGTTTACTTAACGCCGTCTGAAACCAATAGTGTAAATCGAATTTTTAGCAACCGTTTGAGTTACAGCAAAGGCGCCATGGTTTTGCATATGTTGCGTTACAAGTTGGGGGACAGTGTTTTTATTCAAGCGTTACGAAATTTCTTGAACGATCCCGCCTTGGCATTTAATTACGCCGTGACCTCACAGTTTCAGGACATTTGCGAAGCAACTTCGGGCACCGATTTACAAGAGCTTTTTAACGACTGGATTTACAATCAAGGATATCCAAGCTATTCGGTAGCGGTAACGTATTTGGGCAACAATCAGGCGAAAATTGTTCTGAATCAAACCCAGTCACACCCGTCGGTTAGCTTTTTCGAAATGCCTGTGGAAATCGGTTTATTTAGCAGCACGGGCGAACAACAAATTGTGCGTGTAGAACACACAAGCAACGGACAAGAATTTATTGTTCCGGTAGACTTTCCTGTGGTTGACGTGAGTTTTGACCCGAACCGCAATATCATTAGCCGAAACAACGCCATTACTTTAGGAACCGATAGTTTTTTGCTTAACCAAGTAGCTTTAGCACCAAATCCGGCGTCCGATTTTATGTCGGTTTCTATTCCTGAAGGATTGCAAATCGACGAAATGTCTATTTACGACATACAAGGGCGATTAGTTGCCAATCCGCAAAATGCAGCACGTATCGATGTGCAAGCCTTAGCGTACGGCACGTATGTGTTAAAGCTGCGCTCTAATTCGGGCTCGACGGCGTCGTTTCAATTCATCAAGAACTAGCCGAAACCAGATTTAGTAGTCGGATTTCATCGGTATTTAGATTAATATCGGCAACAGCGAGCAATTCATTTAGCTGCGTTACCGATGTTGCACTGGCAATAGGTGCCAAAATGGTTTCTTGTTTGAGTAACCACGCCAATGCGATAGCCGCAGGAGTTGTATTATGTGCGGCCGACAATGCATCGAGCGCACTTAAAATACGCATGCCGCGTTCGTTGAAATGGTTGGCAAAACGGCCGCCGCGGATACTTTTCTGAAGGTCGGCTGTACTTCGGTATTTGCCCGTTAAAAATCCGCTTTCCAAACTAAAATACGGAATGACTGCGAGCTGGAGTTCGGCACAAGTGTTTTGCAGTTCGCCCTCAAACTTTTCGCGCATATACAAATTGTAGTACGGTTGTAAGGTTCGGTACGGCTGTAGTTGTTGCGATCGAGCAATTTCAGAGGCTTCTTGTAGTCGATCGGCAGTGAAATTTGATGCGCCGATGTAGCGAATTTTCCCTGCTTGAATAAGTTCGTCGTAAGCGCGAAGTGTCTCGTCTTGCGCAGTTTCCGGATCGTCTTGATGACTTTGAAACAAATCGATGTAATCAGTTTTTAAGTTTCGCAACGATTGTTCCACGGCCGATTTCAAATACGCGGCTTTCAAACCTACTTTTCCTTCGCCCATATCCATTCCGGCTTTCGTAGCAATGATAATTTTGTCGCGACTTTTAACATCCGACAACCATTTTCCGATGATTTTTTCCGATTCGCCGCCCACATTTCCAGGCGCCCAACGCGAGTAGATATCGGCGGTATCAATCATGTTAAAACCTTTGTCGATAAAGGCATTCAGGATTTGAAAGGAAGTTTTCTCATCGATGGTCCATCCAAAGACATTGCCGCCAAAAATGAGCGGTGCCGTTTTAAGTTCGGTGTTGGGAACAGATTTAAATTTGAGCATGAGCATTCAGAATTGAGTGAGCCTTGCGAAATTAACAAACTTTTACCGACTGCCGTTGTGCTTGCAGTTTTACTGCTGCATCAAAAAGATTACATTTGCGGCTCATTTAGAAGAAGATTCATGGAAATTGCTGTCAAATTTGGTCAGTTTTTGTTAAGTCTGTCGCTGCTCATCGTTTTGCACGAGTTAGGACATTTTATTCCGGCTAAGATTTTTAAGACGAAGGTTGAGAAGTTTTATTTGTTTTTCGACGTGAAGTTTTCGTTGTTTAAGAAGAAAATAGGCGAGACCGTTTACGGAATTGGCTGGTTGCCGTTGGGCGGATACGTGAAAATTGCCGGTATGATCGACGAATCGATGGATACCGAAACGATGAAACAAGAACCACAACCGTGGGAGTTCCGTTCCAAACCGGCTTGGCAACGACTCATCATCATGTTAGGAGGCGTAACGGTAAACTTTATTTTGGCTTTCCTTATTTACATTGGAATGGCTTACGCTTATGGCGATTATTACGTCAAAAACAGCGAAGTAAAAGACGGCGTTTGGGTTCAAAATCCGGTTGTGGAAAAAGCGGGAATTCAAACAGGCGACAAGATTCTCAGTATAGATAATAAGAAAGTAGACAAGTTTAGTTCGGCAATCATGTCTGACTTACTGATGGCAAAAACAGTCGAAATCGAACGTAACGGAACACCACAAACCATCACATTGCCACAGAACTTTATTGGTCAGTTTATCGACGCCGATAAGCGTAATGCTATTTCCCTTAGAATGCCTTTTGCCGTTGGTGGCTTAGCCGACGACTCGAAGAATAAAGATGTATTGAAGGCAAAAGACATTGTGGTAGAATTAAACGGACAACCCGTTAAATATTTCGATCAAGCGCCAAAAATTTTGGAAACGTACAAGGGGAAAACGATTCCAGGCGTTGTTTTACGTGATAATAAACGCGTTCCGGTGCAACTAAACGTAAATGCCGAAGGAAAATTGGGGGTTGCTTTAGGAGCAATAAAAGAAGACAATTTAACGCGTTTAGGTTACTATAAATTCAGCAGAGAGTCTTACAGCTTTTTTGAGTCGATTCCGGTTGGGATCGATAAAGGAATCGAGCAGTTGGCTGGATACGGCCGACAACTAAAAGCGATTTTTACGCCAAGTACAGGCGCTGCGAAGGGCGTAGGGGGCTTTTATGCCATTTTTAATATATTCCCGGAAGAGTGGAGCTGGCAAGTATTTTGGGCTATCACCGCGATGTTGTCGATTGTTTTAGGAGTTATGAATTTATTGCCAATCCCGGCGCTAGATGGCGGGCATGTGATGTTTTTGTTGTACGAAATGATCAGCGGCAGAAAACCGAGCGATAAATTTTTGGAGCGTGCACAAATGGTAGGCTTTTTCTTACTGATTGGTTTAGTGCTTTTTGCGAACGGCAACGACATTTACAAGCTATTTTTCAAGTAAAAAATGCACTTTATTTCGCAATTTTATTTTGTAGAACAAAAACAATAGCTATATTTGCACCGCTTTAATCGCAACCGCGTTAGGCAAGACATAAAAATATTTTCCTCCTTAGCTCAGTTGGTTAGAGCATCTGACTGTTAATCAGAGGGTCCTTGGTTCGAGCCCAAGAGGGGGAGCAGAAATCCTGATCAGTAATGGTCGGGATTTT
>NZ_NOXX01000066.1 GCF_002251775.1 Flavobacterium aurantiibacter | reverse complement strand
GCGGATTTTTAGCACAAAAGTTCAATCGAAGAACTGCACTTGAACTTACCACAAAACTGTCATACGAATCACTGAACCCGCCATTACGCCAAACCGCTGTTACCAGCTGCCCTTCTTGTCTTTCGTGTTTTTTCGTTGTCATTTCGTGTTTGTCTTGGTGCGTTGGCTTAGTGGCTCTTTTGCAAAACTTGGCTTTAGCGTGGGCTTGAGCGGTTTTGCAAATGTGCCACCAAATGCTTAGGCTTCTGAATATTCTTTTGTCTCTAAATTTTTTAATTTCTCCATAGTACAACAATGCGTCAAGGCGTTAGCAACATTCCACATTAGTACAGGTGGAACTGCATTACCGATAGCTCTATACTGTCTGTTTTCAGAAACGCTTTCTAGCTTAAATGTTGTTGGAAAAGATTGAATATTTGCGGCTTCTCTTGGTGTAAATCGTCTGTAACGCTCACCAATCATTAAAACAGGGTCTGTACCGTTTAGGCTTACTTTTGCTAAATGAGAACTTATTGTATTACAAGGTTGCTCTAAATCCTGTACTCTTCCTTTATTCATTTTATCTCTAACTCTTAACATTCCATCAACGGCTTTCTGGCTAAAAAACCACTTATCATCTTTGTCCGCATTTTTATCTATTACTTGTTTTAGTTTGACTTTTGAACCATTCAAAGTATTAGGTTGAGGAAATTTGAAATTAAAATAATCGTCAAAGTCTCTGAAACCAACAATAAAGACACGTTCACGTTTCTGAGGAACACCAAATTCAGAAGCATTTAAAAGTTTGAAATGTATGTGATAGCCTGCTTTTTCAAATTCTTTTACAATCATTGGAAATGCTTTTCCTTTGTTTGCTGAAAGCAATCCTTTTACATTCTCACCTATAAAAAAACGGGGCTGTTTCTCTTTTAATACTTTCACCATTTCAAAAAACAATTTTCCTCTGTCGTCTTTGTAGCCCAAACGAGGTGGGTTTTGTGCACTAATTGAAAATGATTGACAAGGAAAACCGCCCAATAAAATGTCGTGGTCTGGAACTTTGCTTGGTTCAATATCTCTTACGTCTTTTACTTCGCATTTATGTGAAAAATTATCGTTGTAAATTTTTGTTGCATATGTATCATTATCAACAGCATATACAACTTCAAATGGTAATGTTTCATAAGTCTTTCCAAGGAAGTTAAAGCCACCTTGAATACCTAAGTCCATTCCTCCGCAGCCGCAAAAAAGCGAAGCAACTCTTAATTTGCTATTTCTAAAAGTTTCTGCCATTGTCCTGATTTGTTAGAAAATTCAACAACTAAATTTTTATCTACTTTTAAATTACCTGAATTGAACTGTTTGATGGGATTTTGAATAATGAAGATGTTTTTACCTTCATCATTTATCACTAAGTAATACACAAAATAATTATCGCCCAGCGTTTCGGCTGTATCCCATTCGTTTGGCGTAAGTTTGAAACGATTATTGTTAAGTGCTTTTCTTGATTTGGTCGTCTTTACTTCGATATATCGTTTGTTTTTAGGTATTTCGATACTTTGTAAGTCGTAACCAACTCCAAGCGGAGTTGGAATTTTGTTGATTAAGTGCTGACGATTTGAGCCATCTTTTGTTCTCAAATATTCGTGAGCTAGGATTAGAGTTTCTCCATAATCTCCGAATATTTTTGTAGGTACTTTTCTGTCCTCTTTCATTCGAGAGTAATACTCTTGAATAAGTGCGGAGATATTTTCAACTTCTTGTTCTTCTAAATGCGGAGCAAATGCTTCGATGTTGTCAAAGCTATTCACATAATCAAACCAAACTTCTTCTAATGCACCGATTTCGGGATTTGTAATGCTGTCTGCATTGTAGAATTTATCGTATTCGTCAAACCAAACATCATTTTGTAAATGGAAATTGATAGCTTCTTTATTCTCGACATTCAGATAATAATAGTAACCCGTTCCCTTGTGTTGCAAAAGGTTGGCTAAAACCATATAATCCAAAATATCTCCTGCATAACGGTTGGTGTCACCTTTTGACGGAAATTCACCTGTTCGTTCGTTTTTTAATGCTTCGTAGTCATATTCGTATTCTACTTTGTCCGTTCTGTTTTTTAGAATGAGTTTTGCAACTTCCTTTGCTTGTCTTTTTCCTGTTGTAACTCTTAGGTCGAAATAAGCACATTGCGTAAGTTCTTCGGCTGTTATGCTAAATGGTTTTCCTGTTAATTTTTCTCCCTCAATAAGTAAATTAAGAATGAATTGACAGGGTTTAAATCTTACACCTGCTTCAATTTGTTTGATTACATTATAGTTTACTATATGACCACCAGGATATTGAAATGAGAATAAGAAATAGTTAAAAAACTCGTCCAAATATTGATTATTGGCTAGTCTTTTAGCCATTAAACTTGGTTGTAAAAAACCGTTTGTTTCTTGAATAAAACCAAATAAAGCTGAAATTTCAGTTCTCCAATTATCAATTGTTTTTTGGGTGGAAGTAGCATTTTTCTTAAATCCAAAAAGGACTTTATTAAGTTCGTTATTGAACTCTTTTTCTGGCAATACAGTCATTTCAGAAATAGAAGTTGCTACATACAATAAAACTTCTTCCACGTCATTTTTAAAACGTGGTCTAACGTGATGTAAACGAAAAAAATATTCGTCAGGTATTCTGTATGTTTTCATTACACTCATATATATTTCTTAATTTCTTTTGCCAATACCTCTGCCAAAATTGGCGGAACGGCATTACCAACTTGTTTGTACTGGCTCGTCTTGCTACCTAAAAAAATAAAGGTGTCGGGAAATGACTGTATTCTCGCACTTTCCCTGACAGTAGGCACACGATTATATTTATAATGAAAATGGTGTCTGTGTCCCGTGTCAATTGTAAAACTCGGTTTTTTACTATTTAATCTAGTCCAAGCAATATTTACATTTCTAGTTTTTCGTAATTCTTCCGGCAAATCCTTATAATTTCCACCATCGGGAACTAACGAAATTATACTTGTTGTTTGCTCGCTGTGAATGGTGATTTCGTGATTGTAAATACCGTCTGATTTTCCTCTGATTAATTTTTGATATTCTGATTTTGGTTCTGTTTTATATTTACTTCCGTCTTTTACTGAATTTTCCGATAAATCTGAAATTGCTTCTTTTGCACTTATTGGATTTTCGGTTGTTGGTTCGGGAAAAACAAATTCTTTGTTGTTTTTTGTGCCAACAAAAAAAGCTCGTCTTCTGTTTTGTGGAACACCATAATCGGAAGCCAATAGAACTTTATAGACTACGGTATAACCAAGTTTTTCAAAGTCTTTAATGATACTATCTTTTACAATTCCTTTCCCCATTGAAACAATGTTAGGCACATTTTCCATTAGGAAGACTTTAGGCTGATAGTATTTAACGAAACTCACAAATGATTTATAAAGTTGGTTACGTTCATCATCAATTATTCTTTTTCCTGCAATGGAAAAACCTTGACAAGGTGGACCACCAATTATTACATCAATATCTTTAATGCCTGTGAGTTTTGAAATGTCTTTGGGTGTTTCAGTGAATAAATTTGCAACAATTCCTTTAGCGTTTTTATGTGTACTTTCAAAAGTTGAAATTGCATCTTTCCAATGGTCAATTCCCAAAAGCACTTCAAAGCCTGCCTCTATGAACCCGTATGAAAGTCCACCACAGCCACAAAACAAGTCTATTACAGTCGGTTTACTTTTCATTTTCAAACTTTATTATTCCTTGTTTTGTGTTTATTGTTTTTAAGTAATTAACTTTTTCTTCGGCAACCACTAATGTTTCAGAAGGGCAATTATACTCGTACATTTTTTTAGCAAATTGGTCTCCGAAATATTCAATCTTTAATTTGTCTAAGTCAAGACTAAATGCTACAGCTAGTTTTGATAAACGCTTTTCATCAAACTCTCTTTTTCCGTTTTCTATTTTACTAAGATTTGCAGAGTCCAAGTCAAGCTGAAATGCAAGTTGTGTTAAGGTCAAACCATTGTCTGTCCTTAGTTTTTTGATGTATTCGCCAAAAGTTGCTTTCATATACTTGCAAAATTAAACTTGTCAATATTTGACAAAATTAAAAATTGTTTTCGGATGTACAATCCTTATGTCAATATTTTTTGTAGAATTTATTTTGGGTGGTGGGTGGGCTTGGGTCCGGTTGGGCAAAATAAAATGTGCTGCAATTTGTGTCGGCTTGTGCGTTGGCTTGCAGCTCTTTTTATTTTGCGAAGCGTTGGCTTTTTGTCAGTCGTTTTTCTGTTCGTTTGCTGTCGGTTGTGTCGTCTTTTAGGGTTGCTGGTAACGTTTTGCGTGTTGCCGCAGTTGGCGATTTCGGAGCACTTCACTGTCACCCAGCACAAAAGTTTGATAGGGACACTCAGCTTCAATTTTGCACGTCACCGCCAATTGAGGCAACACGCTGTTAGCGGTTCGCTCTTCTTGTTTGTCAGTCAATATTCCAATAGTTTTCTGGGTCGCCTTCAAAAGCATTGTCTATTGTATCATCATCGTAACCATAAGCTCCGCCATATTTTTCGTAGCTTGGACTATAATCATCATAGTCATCATAATCATCTCCCTGCTGTTCGTTTTCCCAAGTTGAATATTTGTCAGCAAGTTTTTGTTTTCCTTCTTCGGTAATTGTGAAGTCGGGTTTAATTACTTTAATTTCTGCAATTATCTCGTCTGAAATATAAAAGTGGTCAAGATTAATTGCACACCAGTCAAGATAGGTAGGCTGGATTTCAAGAATTTCTTTCATGGTTTTACCTTCATATTTTCCGAAAGTAAATTCTGTATCTAATGTATAAAACCTCATGTTTTTAGATTTATGTAGTTATTAAATAAACCCGTTGGGTGAAATTATTTGAAGTAAAATAAATTGAACAA
>NZ_NOXX01000090.1 GCF_002251775.1 Flavobacterium aurantiibacter | reverse complement strand
TCAAGTCGAAAAATGACTAACTTTAGTTTTTATCGGACAGTAGTGGTTATTATTAATTAAAAAAAAGTAGGAAGTATGAAATTTTTTTTTTTATTCACTATTATGCTATTAGTTTTCTTAACTAAAGTTCAAGCTTGTGTCCCTACAATAACAAGTCCGAGAATGAATGTTTTTTCTCAAAATTCAATACTCTTTTGTGATAATGATGATACAGAGGTTTTATCAACCCAAGTCTATGATTCTTATCAATGGTATAAGCAACAATAGGCGGCTGTGCCACCAGGTACGCCAAATCCAAATCCATGGATTGCGATTCAGGGAGCAAATTCTCAAACGTTAACCATAAATGGAACTGACGATTTATTGTATTATTTTAAAGTTGTGGTAGTTCAAGGAGCATGTTCAGCTGAAAGTCAGGTAATTCTTGCTGACGGTTATAACTTTGGTTTGCCTATCTTGATAGCTAATTTTGAGCCAGGAACTGCTCAATATCTAGGCAATCAAACTTATAATGTATGCAATGGAGCATCGGTAGTTTTAGAAAATGGTTTTGATCAAGTTTATGGTTTACATACTTGGTATAAATGCATTCCTAGTGATATACCACCCGTTCAAGGAGATCCTTGTATAATTCCAAATGAGAATGGCGATACTTATACTGCTACTACCACAGGTTTCTATGGTTTTTGGGCTTGTACATCCTATTGCCCTGATATATGTTTGTTTTTAGGATTGCCTTCCTTCATTCAACTTAACTTTGGAGAATGGTCTTTTTGCTCATTAAGTAATCCTGAATTTGGTTCAAATCATATAAAATTGTATCCGAATCCAACTACTCAAATATTATTTGTGGGGAATCAAAGTGATAATCAAAAAACATTACTAAAAATTATTGATATGTCGGGCAAAGTTGTTTATACGAAGTCGGAATATTATTATGGAGAACCAATTGATTTATCTATGCTTGAAACTGGAAATTATTTGCTTGTTTCTGAAACGGTAGATGGGAAAATTTTTAGAAACAAATTTGTAAAAAAATGATAGTTAATTTTCAGTTTATCTCACAACATAAATTTCATTTATTTTTAAAAAGTCAGTAGGATTAGTTTTAAGCTTCCAGTTAATTTTGGCTTATTTATGTTCAGAAATACTTCAGAGGGTTTAAGTGTAATTGAATTGGTAAGGTTAGAAATTTGAGTTTAATAAAATGACTTAATGAATTGATTTTGGATTATGGTGATTATTTAATTATTTAATCATAACTGTTTAAAGTTGGCAACATGAAATTTGGAAATTAAATCTATTTTTAATGACACTAATTTTAGCAATAAAAAACATTAATGCTTTTGTTACGATTACTCTCTTTTTGTTTTTTTGTTATTAATCAATTGTTTCTCTTGTAGTTAGGATAATATTATTCCTCCCATATCTAGGGAACGTACAACAAGAAACATACAAAATGATGGTATTTCAGTCACAGTAATTATCGATCAACCTAATTTGAAAAATGTTGATGTTTTGATGGTTTTTCAGGGTACTATTTCAAGTAATCGAGATATGTTGACTGCGGCCAATACTACACTTGACAAATTCAAGGGGATTTTGGATCGAAATGATATGATGGTCATTAGTGTAGCTTACCCTCAAGAAAATGTACTATTAGGTGATTCAATTCTTCAGGCAGAAGCCGCTCTGTTGTGGTTAAAAAATACCGCTAACCAAGAATTAGGAATAACAGTAGGTAAAATATTTTTGGCAGGTCATTCTCAAGGCGGATATATGGTCAGCCGACTTAATACAATGCACAGAACCCATGGTGTAATTGCCAATGCTCCGGGACCTTTAAATCTGGTTTATCGTTGTCAAATAGAAGAGCGCGGGCAAGTTCAGCAAAGTGCAGTATGTACAAAACTAAAAAATGTATATGGTTTAACTTCGGAAAATGGCAATGCTTATTTTGAACGGTCTTTACTTAATTTTACGAATGGATTTAATGTTCAGGGTCTAAATGATTCACCAATTCAGATGTATTCTTGGCCCATTTTTAAACAAGAGGTGTTTAATTGTACAGATTGTCAAAGCCGTCAGTTTGTTGAGATTCTTGCAGGTGAACATGGTTCACTATTTGAT
Organism: Flavobacterium aurantiibacter; assembly: GCF_002251775.1. Classification (GTDB taxonomy): domain Bacteria; phylum Bacteroidota; class Bacteroidia; order Flavobacteriales; family Flavobacteriaceae; genus Flavobacterium; species Flavobacterium aurantiibacter. The sequence continues at coordinate 2,622 of NZ_NOXX01000090.1, read as the reverse complement.
AGCGTTCAAGGGAAGTCTGCTTTTAATTCCTTTATTGGAAGTCATTAATAAAGCGATTATTTCTTTTAAATTTATAGTGTTAATGTTGATTAAAAAAAGTGTTAGATTAAACTTTTCTCTGAAATTGCTATCTAATCAGTATAAATTTTAAATTTTTTAGAAAATGATTAGATCGTTTCTGTTATTGGTATTAATTTCTTTATTTGGGTGTAATAATGATGACCACTCGAATAATACAAGTCCTGCTTTAATTCCTTATCCGGAAGGCTTGACCACTCATTATATAACTGTCAATTCTGTTAGCCGTAAGTATTTGGTATACCGTCCTGCGGGAATGACTTCGGTAAAAGCTGTGGTGATGGTTTTACATGGAGGAGGTGGCGCTGGTGTGGGCGTTTCCGAGCTTGGCACCCATCCTTTATCCGTTTTTCGAAACTTGGCAGATCAAGAAAAATTTTTGGTAATTTATCCTGAAGGGTCATCTGATATTCAGGGAAATCCAGGATGGAATGATTGTAGAAGTGATGATTTTTCAGGTAGTCAAGGCGATGACATTACTTTTTTAAAACAGTTGAATGCACAATTGGTTTCTGAGTTAGCTATCAACGCTTCTAAAATGTTTTTAACTGGTACAAGTAATGGTGCCTTGATGACCTATTCCTATGCGTTTCAATTTCCAGAGACTATAAAAGCGATTGCAGTATCGAGTGGAAATCTTCCAGAGTTTCCTGAAAGTGGGGTATGTACAACAGGTTCCTCAATTCCTTTGCCCATATTGCTTACACATGGTACCAGTGATCCTGCCATGCCAGCCAATGGTGGTTGCGTAGCTAATTTGGGAGGGGAATGCAATCGAGGAAAAGTTATATCGCAGTCTGCAACTATTAACTATTGGTTGCAAAGGAATGGATTGCAAAATGAGATCCCTGTTGTTTCACAATTTGATGTTAATGTTACCGATGCCGGGAATGTTGAAAAAAGGGTATATAATGGAGCGAATCCACTTGTGTATTATGTATTGCATAACGCAGGACATCAAGTTCCAAGTAAAACCGTTTTTAGTAATTCATCGGCTGCTAGTGGTATTCAAAATAGGGATATAGAGTTTGCGGAAGAAGTTTGGAATTTTTTTAAGAGCTTACCTTAATTTTGTACTACAGAGTATATGTATCATAATTTACTACACAGTAAAGTCAATACTTATAAAGAACTTTTTATTTGCAAATGGTATAGTTTCTAATCAAATTTTAAGCAAATGACGGTTTTAAGAATTAAACAAAAGCACTCATTAAATCATTGGTTTTTATCGTTAAATTTTAATAAACTTATTCTTGTAGATTTTTTCATCTGAAACTACTTCAATTATATAAACACCTGTAGTGAAATTTTCAACATTTATTTGATTGAAGTTTTGAGTTTCTTCAATAATTAGTTTTCCAAAAATGTCATAGATTTTTAGGCTGTTTATAGTAAGGTCATTTCCCTGTTGAATATTAAGTGTTGCATTTGTTGGATTCGGATAAATCAACAGATTTGCGTCATTATTTGCTGGAATTTCAGTATTTAGTTGTGAGATAGTTACATTTTGGATCAAGTGTTTTTCTATTCCGCATTTGGATGCTCTTAATTTTACAGCAAAAGTACCTGTAGTTGCATACGTATGGGTTGGATTACTTTCAGTCGAAGAGGTACTATCTCCAAAATCCCAAATATAGGATGATGCTCTTAAAGAAGTGTTGTTAAAGGTAACTTGTCCTCCCGAAATCGTAAAATTAAACTGAGGGACTGGATCATACGTGCCAACGCGCCATTCAGCTAGGTTGTTGTATACTACTAATTTAGTCGCATTTTTAATATTTTGAGCTACCGTAGCTGAAAGCGTGGAGTTGAATGTAATAAGCATAGGGTCTTTCCTATAGATTACGGTATAGAAAGCACATGCAGCTGCATAAGTTCCTGCCACAGAGGGATGGCTTTCGTCGGCTTGATATAATTCAATTGAAGGGAAGTTTTGTCTAATATATCTCCAGACGGCTCCAACAGGTGATACGATAGCATTGTTGTCTTGTGCCATCGTTCTATATCTTGCGTTTAGCAGATTATCCATGCCTAAATAGGTACAAACGTCGGGTAAGATAGGACAGTTTTGAGCGTCTCCATTTTTTCGTCCCCAAGTCATGTAAAAAATAGTTTCAGTACATGGGTTTGCATTCAGTATAGCATTATTCAAAGACTGCGCATAAGGGTAAACTTCTTGTTCAACTTGCCAATCTGGAAATGAAGGATATTGACTTTGCTCTTGTAAAACTACATAATCCCAATTTCCAATTCCTATTTTTTGTAATGTAGTGGGATTGGTAGCATGATCCATAAATCGATATCCTCCGGGGGTATTACTATCAAAAATTAAATTATCTCCCACAGATGAAGCCACACTGGCAATCGTTTGGGGTAAATTATTTACAGCGGTATAACTATTTCCAATAAACAGCACTCTTTTTGTTTGGCTTTGCAATTGAGTGATTGAAAGCAATAAAAGCGATACACTTAAAATTAAATCTGAAACATTTTTTTTCATTTTCATTTTTTTTAATTTGAATTACAGCATAGTTAAAGGGGCTT
>NZ_NOXX01000064.1 GCF_002251775.1 Flavobacterium aurantiibacter | reverse complement strand
TTATTGATTTTTAATCAATTATGTTTTTTGTCGTGTACTAAAAAGAAAAATAACTTAAATGTAGAACCCGAGTTCTTCGAGAACGGCTTAGAAGCAATACAATATCTTAAAGCACAATTAAAAGCAGGAAGTGAAATTCCCAAGACAATACTCTTAGATTTAAATATGCCTATAATGGATGGTTGGCAATTTTTAGAAGAGTTTCGAAATTTAAAAAGCCAACATGATTTCGCAATTGATGTGTATGTAGTGACTTCATCTAACGATCACAGCGATCTAGAAAAAGCTGGGAAGTTTGAAAACGAAATCGTAAAGTACCTCTTGAAACCAATAAACGATTCGCTTTTAGGGATTCTATCCTAAATAACCGCAAGATTTCCAAAGTCGTAAAAGAGTAAATTTCCCACTTATCATTTGATTTTTAAACAATGCGACGTGTTTAAATTCTAGTGCGCAATTCTGCACATCTTTTTACCTTTGTGCCATGCCGAAAGAACTGCTCGTACAAGTAACACCCGAAATTGCTGCAAATCCAGAATTGATAAAAAGTCATGCTGCCCGATTGTTGCAACTACCAGCAAGCCAAATACAGTCGTGTGCTGTTTTAAAACGCTCTATTGATGCGCGACAGAAGCAGATAAAAATCAATTTAAAACTCGATATCCGATTCGTTGGTGAGGCACCTTTCGAGCGCCTAATTACTTTACCCGACTATAAAAATGTAGCTAATTCGAAACCGGTTGTAGTTGTAGGTGCGGGTCCAGCCGGATTGTTTGCCGCTTTACAATTAATAGAATCGGGTTTAAAGCCTATAGTTATTGAAAGAGGTAAAGATGTGCAGGCGCGTCGTCGAGATCTAAAAGCTATAAATCGCGATCATCTGGTAAACGCAGAGTCGAATTACTGTTTTGGCGAAGGTGGTGCAGGAACGTATTCCGACGGGAAATTGTACACCCGCTCCAAGAAACGTGGCGACATCGATCGTATTCTAAACCTGCTTGTTGCATTTGGTGCTACGCCCGAAATATTGGTTGAGGCTCATCCGCATATCGGAACCAACAAGCTTCCGCAGATTATTAAGGATATTCGCGAATGTATAATCGCTCAGGGCGGAACAGTGCTTTTTGAAACGAAACTTACCGATTTGATTGTAGAAAATAATCGGGTTAGGGGAGTGGAAGTAAATGATAATCAGCGTATTGAAACTGAAGCAGTTATTTTAGCAACCGGACATTCAGCCCGAGATATCTTCGAGCTTCTTCATCGAAAGAAGATTTTGATTGAGGCGAAACCTTTTGCTTTAGGTGTTCGAATCGAGCATCAGCAACGTTTAGTAGATCAGATTCAGTATTCCTGCGACGATCGTGGACCGCTGTTACCACCTGCTCCTTACAGTATCGTAAAACAGATAAACGGCCGCGGAATGTATTCGTTTTGTATGTGTCCGGGCGGCGTTATTGCGCCTTGTGCAACGGCTCCCGGCGAAGTGGTTACCAACGGATGGTCGCCATCGAAACGCGATCAAGCTACGTCGAACAGTGGTATTGTTGTAGAGTTGGGATTGGAAGATTTCAAACCTTTTGCCAAATTTGGGGCCTTGGCCGGATTGGAGTTTCAAAAACAAATTGAACAACAAGCATGGAAATTGGCGGGCGAATCGCAGCGCGTACCAGCACAGCGTATGGCCGATTTTACTCAGCGTAAAGTATCTGCCGACATTCCAAAAACATCCTACGTACCGGGAACAACTTCGGTCGAATTAGGCGAAGTTTTTCCAAAATTTATAACAGAAACGCTGCGTGCCGGATTTATTGAATTCGGAAAAAGTATGCGCGGCTATCTGACCAATGAAGCCATTTTGCACGCACCAGAATCGAGAACTTCAAGCCCAGTGCGAATTCCAAGAAACGCCGAAACCTTGCAGCATCCCGAAATTGCAGGCTTGTATCCTTGCGGAGAAGGTGCAGGTTTTGCAGGAGGCATTATTTCTGCAGCAATCGATGGAGAAAAATGTGCCCGAGCGATCGCGTTACATCATTGATTTAAGTCTCGCACAGTTTTTTGTTTTTTAGTAATCGGTTGTGCTATTCATTTAGGTACGCATGAATTTCAAAAAACAAATGTTGTGAAAAGCCTAAATAAAGAGTTTTGAACAATGCGGTATTGGTATCTTTGTGAAAAGTTAAATTATTTTACAAATCAATCTTAGAATTCTAGTCGATGCCAGAAGAGTTAGTTATTTTAGTAGATGAAAACGACGTACAAATTGGCTTAATGCCAAAGCTTGAAGCCCACGAAAAAGCCGTTTTACACAGGGCATTTTCTGTGTTTGTACTGAATGCTAAGAAGGAAGTAATGTTGCAACAACGAGCGGCACACAAATACCATTCGCCTTTACTTTGGACGAATACCTGCTGTAGTCATCAGCGCGAGGGCGAAACCAATATTCAAGCCGGAACTCGTAGGCTACGCGAAGAAATGGGCTTTGAAACGCCACTAACCGACGTGTTTCATTTTATTTACAAAGCGCCATTCGATAACGGACTAACCGAGCACGAACTCGATCATGTATTGATTGGCTTTTACGAAGAGGCACCAGAAATTAATCCAAAGGAAGTAGCCGATTGGAAATGGATGTCTATTGAAGCTATCAAATCCGATATGCAAGCACAACCTGAGCTATATACAGCTTGGTTTAAAATAATTTTCAACGAATTTTATCACTACTTCGAAACACATAACATCACAAATTCATGAGAGTTACCGTAAGCCGACACGCACATTTCAACGCCGCGCACCGTTTATACAGAAAAGATTGGACGTTCGAGAAAAATCAGGAAGTTTTTGGAAAGTGTAATAATCCAAACTATCACGGTCATAATTACGAGCTTATTGCCGCTGTTACCGGTGAAGTAGATCCCGAAACAGGCTATGTGATTGATGTTAAGATTCTAGCAGATATCATCAAGGCAGAGGTGGAGCAAAAGTTTGATCATAAAAACCTAAATTTGGACTGCGAAGAGTTCGCAAATTTGAATCCAACGGCCGAGCATATTGCTTATGTAATTTATCATAAGGTAAAACCAAAGCTGCCCGAGCACCTCGATTTGAATATCACACTTTATGAAACACCACGAAATTTTGTAAGTTATGACGGAAGGTAATTTCCAACCCTATCCACTTTTTTTTCATCCGATATTTCAATACCGTATTTGGGGAGGAGAAAAATTAAAAACCCTTTTCAATAAATCAACTCCAGACAACAGAACCGGCGAAAGTTGGGAACTCAGCGGTTTAAAAGAAGCGCCTAGTGTTGTTTCCAACGGCGTTTATTCGGGAAAAAATATCAACGAATTGTTGGAACATTTTGGGGTTGAAATCCTCGGAAAATCCGTCGTAGAAAAATACGGCAACCAACTTCCGTTACTTTTTAAGCTACTAGATGCTCGCGAACAGCTTTCCATTCAAGTACATCCGAACGATGAATTAGCCCAGCAGCGCCATAACAGCTTCGGTAAAACCGAAATGTGGTATGTAGTGCAAGCCGACAGCGGATCGGAGCTAATAGCCGGATTCGAAAAAAATACTTCAATAGACGAATTTAAATCAGCGCTAGATTCCAGTACCGTCACACAATTGATGCGTCACCACGAAGTGCAACAAGGCGACACCTTTTTTCTGGAAACGGGAACTGTTCACGCGATTGGTGCAGGCATCGTCATTGCCGAAATACAGCAAACATCTGATATTACGTATCGAATTTATGATTTCGATCGCATCGATCAAGACGGCAAGAAACGTCAGTTGCATATTGAAGAATCACTTGATGCCATTAATTTCAAGGCCAACAACCCAAAAGTTGATAAAAGCGCAAAAGCAGCGAATATTCTCGTGGAATGTCCGTATTTTAATACGTACGAGGTTCATTTAAGAACGGGTGCAAACTACATCGTTGAAAAACGCGGCGTTTTTTCTGCGTTTATGCTTGTTAGTGGTGCAATCGATATTTATTTTGACGATAGTGTTATTGCTGTTTCCGCGGGTCAAACGTTCTTGATTCCTGCAGCAATCAACGACCAAATTATCTTTAAAGGAGCGGGCACATTTTTAGAGGTTTTTGTTGGAAGCTGATTCTGAACAATAAAAGTGTACCTTTGCCGCCAAATTAGCTGAAATTATTATGGCAAACGTTAGAAATTTAAAGAAGGATATCAATTTTGTATTGGGAGATATCATTGAGGCAGTGTATCTAAATGAGATCGCTACTGCAGGAAAACCAACTGTAGAATCAAATGCAATTATCGAAGAAGCACTTGCTGCATTCGACCATTTGATCGCAAAAGTGAATGCAAAGAATGTGGAAAATAAAAAAGCGCATTTCAAACAAATTAATGTCGAATTAGAACAAACTGCAAATCAATTGATTACTAAAATCAACGCTTTGGCGTAGTTTTTTCTGAAAAAAAATCTCAAAAATTTTTTGCAAATATCAAATCCGCCCCTATATTTGCACCCGTATTGAGATGCCGGTGTAGCTCAGCTGGCTAGAGCAGCTGATTTGTAATCAGCAGGTCGTGGGTTCGAGTCCCTCTATCGGCTCAATAAAAAAGTCGCCTTCTTCAGGGCGACTTTTTCTTTTTCTTGCCATTCCGTTTTCGAAGTTTTTTGTTTGGGCAGCATTTCCGGCTTTCGGCTGTATCTTTTTATTCCGCG
>NZ_NOXX01000055.1 GCF_002251775.1 Flavobacterium aurantiibacter | reverse complement strand
TTGATTTTTAATCAATTATGTTTTTTGTCGTGTACTAAAATATTTGTGCATTAACAAAACTCTGATGTTAACATCAGAGTTTTTAATTTAAAAAACTATGGGAATTGTAAAAGACATTTTATACAAAACAGCTAATAAAAGATTTTTAAAAATATTTAAAAATCAAACTATATTTCCTTATTATCACATCGTTAGAGACAATAAAGTTTCACATATTGAAAATTTATATCAATTTAAAAATTGCAAACAATTTTTAAATGATATTGATTTATTAACAAAGCATTACAATTCAATTAATCCCAAAGATTTATTAGAAAATAAAAATAATAAAAATAGTTTTTTACTTTCTTTTGATGATGGGTTGCAAGAAGTTTATACCGTTATTTATCCAATTTTAAAAAAACACAACCTAAAAGCAATATTTTTTATAAATCCAAATTTCGTTGACAACAACGAAGGTTTATATAAACATTACATAAGCATTATAATATCACACTTAAAAAATATTGATTTTGAAAAATCAACATTAGAAAAAATATCTCAAAAACTATCATTTTCATATAATTCTATCGATGAATTTAAACATAAGTTTATAAACATAAAATATTCTGAAAGAGAAAAAATAAACGATGTTTTAGAATTTTTAAAAATTGATATTAAAGCATATTTACAAGAACACAGACCATACATTACAAAAGAACAAATTCAAGAAATGATTAATGATGGTTTCTTCTTTGGTGGTCATACCATGTCGCATCCATCATTAAATCAACTTACACATGAAGAACAGAAAAAAGAAATAATCAATTCTATAGATTGGCTTAAAGAAAATTTTAATATCAATTATTCATTTTTTGCTTTTCCATTTTCTGATAAATCTATTTCAAAAAAATTATTAAATGAATTATTTGAATATGATAACAATATCAAGCTATTTGGTAATTCAGGATTAAAGAAAGATATAGACAATCGAATTATACAACGTTTTTCATTAGAAAACCCAAAAAAAACAACTGCAAAACAAATTGTTACAGAAAATTTATATAAGTATTTCAATAAATTAATAGGCAAGTATAATATCAAAAGAAAATGATTGAAATAAAAAAAATATTAAAAAAAGATGTTCCAAAATTATTATTAGATAATACGTTTTGGAATTTCTCATTTTTAACAATTAGCAAACATAGATTATTAGCACACTATAAAAATCCAATAATTGAAGAAAATGATATAGTATTATTATTAGCCTACTTAGATAATGAATTAGTCGGTTATATGGGTTTATATATCGACAGAATAAATATAAATAACCAGTCTGAAAAAATAGGGTGGTTATCAACTTGGTGGGTACACCCAAAAACTAAAGGAACAGGTATCGGGCGTGAAATTTTAAATACAATGTATGCCGAAAATCAAGGTAAAATAGGGATTTCTCAATTTACACCAAGTGCAAAAAGAGTATATGATAAATCAGGCTATTTTACAACGCTAAAAGAAAGTAAAGGTATCAAGGCAGTTTTAAGAAGTAATTTACAATTTGTAATTCCAACTCTATTTCCAAAGTTAAATTTTTTAAAAGGACTATTAAATACCATTGATACTGTTATTAACTCAATAGTAAATATAAAATTATATATTCAAAAAACGCTATTATTTAGTAAAACTAAACACTTAACTATTGAATATGTAAACCATTTAGATAATGAAACTCAAAATATTATAAATACTTTTAATAAAAATGACATATCAATCAAGGATAATAAATTCTTTGAATGGTTGAAAGCCTATAATTGGGTTCAAAAAGCACCTATACTTGAGTTAACTAATAAAAATAAATATGAATTTTCAATTTATGATACTGAATTTGAATTTTCATTAATGAAAATAAGCAATAAAACCGACTGCATTGGTTTTATAGTACTTCAAAAAAGAAACTATGTTTGTAAAGTACTTTTTTCTTATTTTAATAATTCAAAAAATACAATTGATGTTTCAAATATCATCAAATTGCAAGCAATACACCAAAATACAAGAGAAATTATTTGTTATGATGATGCTATTTGTAATAATTTAAAAAAATCAAGCATATTTCTTTATAAAACAAAAAAAATCAAGCAATCAATAATCTCAAAAGAATATAATGTTACAGATTTTAGCAATGTCAGAATGAATTTTGGTGATGGAGATTGTTCATTTGCATAATTATTTAAAAAAACAGTAACTTCGCATTCTAACTAATTAAAAACTAATATTATGGCTTCTACATCTGAAAAAGGGCACGCTAAAAACATTGCAAACGCAAATTTATTGAATACTTATATAGTTCAATTAAGTGCAATTTACAATCCAAGTAACCCAAAATTACTTTTATCAAACCTTCAAAACATTTACACAAATTCATTTTCACATCAAGAAAGTGTAAATACATTAGTTGCTCCCTACTCTATTGCAGTTGATAATCGTGAAAATGTTTTTGCTCCACAAAGCAAAAAAATCACAAAACTTCGCAAAGCATACAAAGCCACCGAAGGAGTAACACCAGCACAATTAGAAGATTTTATGACTATTGCTAGAAAATTAAAAGGTATTCGTAAAGTCAATAACGCACCGACAACAGACACTACAGAGGAGCAAACACAACACTCAACCTCTCAAATGAGTTACGACCAACGCACCAATAATTACGATTTATTAATTTCTCAACTTCAAAATACACCAAACTACAACCCAAACGAAACAGAATATCAGATAGCTACACTGCAAGCAGAAAAAGCCCAAATGTTGCAAGCAACGCAAGGCGTTGCTAATACTTTTGTTCCTTTAAATAATGCTCGTAGCATTCGCAACAATTCAATGTATCTTTCAGAAGATAATTTAGTAGATACTTTCAATAAAGCAAAAGATTACTTGTTTACAATCCTTGACAGTAATTCAGTCCAATACAAAGCAATAGCAAAAATTAAATTCAAAAAAGTAGGTCAAGCATAAAAAACGCATAAGGCTTGTGCAAAACTGCATAAGCCTTATGCCAAAATAGATAAGCCTTGTGCCAAACTATATAAGCCTTATGCCAAAGTAAATATGACAACTGCCAAAATAGATAAACCTTTTGCCAAACTACACAAGCCTTATGTAAAAACAGATATGACTTGTGAAAAAGTAGATAAGTCTTATGCCAAAATAGATAAGACTTGTGCACCAGTAAAATAGGCACTTAACAAAAATAAATAATCCGAATAAAAAACGGAAAATCGTGGTAGAAAAAGATATGGCTTCCTCCAACAAGCGTTTTGCAAGATTGCGGGGTAAGTGTTTAATTTAAAGTTTTGGCATATCAATAAAGTTCAGTAATAACCTAAAAGTAAAGGCTAATTTAGTCCGCAACCTCGCAAAGCGCTGGGACGTTGCAAGAAACCTTATGACAAACAAAGCGTAAAAAAGTAAACTAAAAGAAAGAAAATCATTAGATTAGCGTTTAAGTACAGCCAGCGTATAGGCAAGCCAAAGAGCAAAACAAATAGAAACGACTAACTTTTGAAAGAGTAAATTAGAAGAAATGGAACAATTTGTGAAGTAAATTGTTTTAAGCAACAAAACGGCAGATTATTAATTAACAATTTAAAGTGGAAGTCTTTGTCCTGCCAGAAGATGGAAACACCCAATTAACAAAATGAAAAATGTATTTTTTTCTTTAGCATTTATGCTAATCGGTTCGTTTGCTTTTGCAAATAATTCTAATTCTTTCGACAACCAAATTTCTAATGAAATTTCAAAATTAGAAAACTTAAATTTGGTTAATGACGTTTTTAGCATTTCAACATTTGAAACTGTTAAAATTGGAGAAAGTTTGCTAGAGTGTCATGTTAAAATAAAAGGAACAATTAATGGTAAAGCAGTAAATATTGATGTAACTTTTACTAGCGATTCTGGTAGTTGTATAAAAGACACTGTCAAATTGTTAAAAGATTTAGCTGCTGAAATGTAATATAAACTAAAATTTGAAAAAATGAAAAAAATATTTTTAATAGCATCTCTAGTTTTCTTTTGTTTTCAATCTTATGCAAATAATGGTTTAGAGAGAAATAATGAGATTTATAAGACTTCATTTAACAACTTATCAGTAAATCAAAATATAGATTTAAAAATGATAAGTGAACTAAAATTTGATAAAGTAGAAAATCATTCTATTTTAATATCAAAAAGTAATAATGAGGATGTATATGATTGTGAAATAACAATCAAAGGTAATTTTGAGGGTAATCAAGTTGATGTTGTAGTAACTATCTATGATGTCTCTTGGGCTGGTTGTCAAACATTAAAGGCGGCAGTTAAAGTCCTTTTAGCTACAATGTAATATTTTTCAGAGGCTTCTTACGAAGAAGCCTCTTTATTTTAAAAATAATAATTGAGTTATCCATTTGCGTTCCTTATCAAATCAGTATAACTAA
>NZ_NOXX01000048.1 GCF_002251775.1 Flavobacterium aurantiibacter | reverse complement strand
AGCTGGAAATTAATTTAATACAATTTTTGTCGTGTACTTAGAAAAATCACTACAAGTAGTGACTTTTTATTCAAATTTAAACAATAATTTCACAATCGTTTATTCGATGGTTTTGTTTGTTAATTCGTAATACTAACGTATAAAATTCGTAATTATTTAAAAACTGTTCAGTGTTAAAATTTTGTAGTCACTTGGTTTATTTTTTGCTTATGAATTATTATACAGTCTTTTAATCAGATCAGTTTGTTGATTCTAGTAGCAAAGAAAAGTCTTTTAATATACAATAGTGTACATCATCTAAACATTAAATCTGAAAACTACTAGCGTCCAATGTCTAAATATGTAAATTAATTTGAAAATGAAAACAATCAAAATTCTATTCCTATTAGTAGCGATGCTAGTAGGTAGTGCAATTAGTGCGCAAAACAACTACAGCGAATGGCTGTACCTTAGAGGCGATAAACCGGTACAATTTCGGTTAGAAAAAACAAAAGTTGAGGGCAACAAAGTATTCTACCAAATTCATTTACGATTGAACAAAGAAGGTGCTGGCTATTGCACCCATGAATTGTGCTACGGTTATGTTATTTATTTACCTATTTATGAATACGATACCGATACCAAAACAGGAAAAGCAACCGATTTACATTTTAAAATGCCAAAAGAGTTTACAGGAGAATACACCATTCCTACTGAATTTTATACAGTAAATAAAGCTGAATCTAATGGAGTAATCTCTTACTGGGATCATGACAAAAATTATCCTATGCAGAAAGTGATTTCCAATGGAGAAATAAGACAGCAGCTTGAGTTTCTGAGAGGGTGTGTAGACACGAAAAGGGTAAACAAACCTTATGATGACCAATGCAATTTTAAAGGATTTAAAGAATCTGAAGCTATTGAAATAAAATAAACATTTGAAGAGATAACCAATGAAAACAATTCAAATTTTAGTCCTATTCGTTGGGATGTTAGTAAGCGGTGTGGTTAGTGCACAAAGTGGACATAGAGAATGTGCACCCGGATGTATTTCTAACCAAGCTCAAGGCAAAGGAAGAGTAACTTGTATAGACGAAGTCTGTACAATTTGCCATGAAAAACAAGAAAAAGAGCGTAAAGAAAAACTAGAAGCCGACAAACTAGCGGCTCAAAAAAGAGCACAACAAGCTGAACAACGAAAACAACAACAAACTAAATTGATTGCCGATCAAAGAAAACAAGTAGCCATACAAAGACAAAAAGCTAAAGAAAATGAATTGGTTTTGGTCGCGCCAACTCCTAAAATTGATATTAAAAAACTAGATAATAAAAAAACTCAAATTCTAAGTAAAGAAGATAAAGAAATTTTGGATTTAGCAAAAACTTACCGAATAGACATTGAAGGATTCGTAAACATAAGAAATGTAGATTCTAATAATCGACCTCTTTCGGCTTCATACTATGACCGAGTTAAAGATGAAAGAATTATTTTAAAAAAAATAGAACTTGAAAAACCTTATGAATTCTATGAAAATGAGTCTATTTATACAGCTTTAAACAATGATGGGAATTTTATTTCTATTTCTTCTGAATATAATAAAGCCCCAATTTACAGGATAGTTAATTTAAAAGGTCAAGTCTTATTTAGAAATGAGACAGGAATATCTTATTTAGACGAAGGGCTCTACATTATTAGTAAAGATTCATTACCATACAAAGAAATTTTAAATATTAACACTATGAAAAGCTTTCCATTTCCCGAAGAATTAATAACAAATTGGGGCGGTAGTCCTAATAAAAAAAATTCGACAACAAATACAAATGTTCCATACAATGGTTTTAAAATATCTATGTCCAGATATGAGACTTTTAAAAAAAGAGGAATTTACATTTACGCTACCTGGAATTTAAAGATGATAAAAGAAAAAGGTTATGAATTTTATCCTGATAAAAGTTATCCGGGAGCTGATCAAGAATTACCTGTGTCGTATTTAGAAAACAAAGAAAAATGTATTTCTATGTTTATTTTTCTTCATAACATAGAAGATAATGATCAAACTGTTAATATGGTATCTATTTATGGTTTTGATCCTACAAGAGATAAGTTTATTCTTCTCGATAGAATAAATTACAACTTGGATTTAGATTATCATCATCTTTTCTATAAAAAATGGTTTGGAAATTTAAAATAACTACTAAAATATAATGATTATGAAATCAAAAATATTAATATTAATTGTGTTATTTGTTAATTTCCATACAAATGCTCAACAAAACACCTATTTAGATGCATTGAAGCTAAAGGAAATTTACGATGAAGACAAGACTAAGAATATAGGATATTTCCAACTCATCAACGAGATAAATTTTGTTTTATCTAAATACAAATTAAATCTTGACGAATTCAACGGTAATCCATTTTTAACAAAAGATTACTTTCCTAAAGAAAAATATAACTCTAATCCAAAAGTTAATGGAGGAAACGTAAATGACCCTAAAAATTTGGAGTCTTTTCAATTTCTTAATATTACCGATTCAAAGGCATCTGTAACTAATCAACCAAGCTGGCAAACCCTGATAATCAGAGGAACTTCAGACTTTTTAGCAGATAGATTTACTGCAGAATTAATCAGTATGGCTACTAATAATTCATTTGAAAAAATTAAAGAATTAAAAACAGTCAAAAGTCTTTTCCCGAAATCAATGCAGTTAATTAATGAGATTACGGATAAAAACGCTGAAACCACTACATACGCATTAGACTTTAACATCTTAAAAAGTATGGTTAAGAAAGATATTGAGGAAATGCCCAAAAATATTCCTCTTCTTGTAGGTTTAAATTCAACACAAAAAGATTTTTACAATATCGGTTATCAAATAGCAATGCAAACAAAAGAAGGTTCCTCTATTCAACAGATAATTGAAAATTTATCTAATTCTAATGAGATGATCAACCAAGATTTACAACTTGCATTAAAGCGTTTAAATATCTTATCAATAGCTTTACAAAATAAACAAGGTGCAGCTACCATTTGGGTAAATCCATCTAATGATTTGAATTTTTTAAATACTAAAAATGGTAAGGAACTGGTTGCTCGCTATTTTTATGGTTTGCTATATGAACAATTAAAAGATGATCCTATTTTCAAACCTTACACTGAAAATCCAATTCAGTTTGTTGAAATAGTTCAAAGTTTTGGTTCTCTTTTTAACCAATTAAATAACACTTACGAACTACTTAAAAGTAAAGACTTTAATCTAAAAACTACGGAAGATTTCATAACTTACAGTACCAATATAACAAAAAGCATTAATGTTTTTCTAAATACTAAAATCATCAACGATTATTTGAAGATTGACAATATAACTTTTACTTATCTAAATTCTTTTTTAAGTATTCATGAAGCTATCTTAAATAAAGATTATCAAACAGCATTGATGAATACGTATTTCATGCTAAAAGAAACAATGAACCTCGAAGACCTGAGAGGTTTAACCTTTTTATCAGAAATTGCAATGGTAGAAAAATCAGAAGACGTTAGGAAGATTTTAGAATCTTATACACAACCTATTGGCAGCTCATCAATCAAGCGTAAATCAAGTTTTAATATCTCAATCAATGGATATGTTGGTTTATCAGGTGGTATAGAACGAGCATACATAGACGGCAATAGAGATCGTGGAAACTTTGGTTTAACAGCACCAATTGGTTTTACTATTTCAACAAGTGATAAAAAAAGGGCAAATTTTTCAGCATTTTTTAGTGTAATAGATTTAGGAACAATGGTTAATGCCCGATTTAATGATGCTGAAATTGAAACTCAAGATGTAAGAATTGAGCAGTTCTTTGCACCAGGCTTAGGGATTTACTACAATATACAAAAGACGCCAATAAGTTTAGGACTACATTATAGCTACATCAAAAACCTAAAGGAGTTTACACAAAACAATTCAATAGTTGAAAATAACTTTGGAGTAGGAAGATTAAATTTTTCCGTTTTAGTCGACATTCCATTTTTTAACATTTACACCCATTAATCATGAAAAAAATTGCAGTACATATACTATTAACCCGTTGGGTGAAATTAAATTAATTGATTTTTGATGTTAT
>NZ_NOXX01000073.1 GCF_002251775.1 Flavobacterium aurantiibacter | reverse complement strand
TTTTCTATTCTTTCTATTCTTTCTATTTTTTCTATTCTTTCTATTTTTTCGCTTATGAATCTTTCCCGCGCGAACGGGTGCAGCGGCATACTTTTTTGCTACGGTTTTTCCACTACTGGTATGCAAAAAAGATACAGCGGAACACGTGACGGCGTGAACCTCTTCTGCGCAGCGACGACTCGTTTGCCGGCGCGCCCAAAAACTTCGAAAATTAAATCAACGGATTGTTACTTGCCTTTAAATTGCGACGATTGTCTTTCAACCACACTTGTTGTTAGTGATATGGTTTTTAAATCGTACGGTTTGTTTGCTTTTCGTGCCTCGATTTCTTCCAGCAAACAATTGAAAGCCAAGGCGCCCATTTCTTCGCCCGGCTGATCGATCGAACTGAGTTGCGGGGTAATTACTTGCGACATAAACCAGTTGCTGAAACCAATAAGCGCCACGTTGTCGGGAACTTTAAAGCCGTTTTCGTTAAAGTACGAAATAACGCCAACCGCCACTAAATCGGTTATAGCGAAGATGCCCTCAACGTCGGGATGGTCGGTTAGGATTTGTTTCGCGAATTCACGTCCTTCCTCAAAAGTTACGTGCGTGCAGGTGTAAACCAGTTTCGGGTTGTATGTAATACCGTGTTTTTCTAACGCCAGTTTGTATCCCATCCAACGATCTATGGCACCTTGCGGATTTACGGGTCCGCGGATGTGCGCAATTTTTCGGCATCCTTTTAAAATCAAATGTTCGGTAGCTTCGAAAGCCGCTTGCCGATCGTTAATAACTACTTTAGTACTGGGAATGAGTTTTGAAATTTTATCGAATTGAACGAGCGGAATATTCCGACGTATGATTTCTTTGAGATGCGCCTCGTCGTTGCTGTCGTTGGATAGTGAAATGAGAATGCCGTCGACACGTTTGTTGATGAGTAGGTCGACTTGTTTTCGTTCTAATTCTACCGATTCTCCAGATTGGAGTACGATGGCGAGGTAGCCGTGTTTTGCCGCTTCGTCGAGTATGCCGTTGAGTACTTTGGAAAAGAAGTGGTGTACAATTTCGGGTATAATAACACCAATGGTTTTCGACTCTTGTTTGCGGAGATTTACGGCGAAGGCATTCGGTGTAAAATGCAGTTCTTCGGCTAGTTTTAGTACGGCTTCGCGTGTTTTTGGGCTTACGTCGGCGTAGCCTTTTAGCGCTTTGGAAACGGTAGTAACCGAAATGCCTAAAGTTTCGGCAAGTTCTTTTAAAGTTGTGTCTTTCATACCTGGTTTCAGAATCCGAAAACGTTTTCGGTCGTTTCGAAAACGTTTTCGGCTATAAATCATCAAAAATATAAGATTGTAATTTTAATTTCGGCAATTATCAAACAAAAAATTTCTTAATAAACCAAAACTTTTCCGAAAATGACAAAAATTACACAATTTCTCAAACAGAGCAGCCTGCTGTTTTTTCTGCTGGCTTCTGTTGCCGTATTTGGGCAAAGTGTCGCTGTAAAAGGTACTGTTAAAGATGCTCAAGGATTACCCGTTCCTGGAGCAAGCGTAACAGCTGGTACAGTTGGTACTGCCACCGATGTCGACGGTAATTTTTCCCTTTCCCTACAAAACGGACAAAGCTATACCGTATCGGTATCGTTCGTGGGATACAAAACAGCTTCGCAAGCTATAACTGCGACAAGCAAAACAGAACTTAGTTTTGTTTTAGAAGAAGAATCGACAACGCTTGAAGATGTCGTGGTAACCGGTGTGGTTAATCCGCGTTCTAAAATTAAGTCGAGCGTCTCTATTACTTCTATCGATGCAAAGCAAGTAGAACAAGCGGCACCGAGAACAACGGCGGAGATCTTTAGAACGATTCCCGGTATTCGAAGCGAATCGTCGGGTGGTGAAGGTAACGCAAACATTGCCGTTCGCGGTGTGCCGATTTCTTCAGGCGGTTCTAAGTATTTACAACTTCAAGAAGATGGTTTACCGGTATTGATGTACGGCGATATTGCTTTCGCAACAGCGGATATCTTCACCCGATTCGACGCAAATATTGGTCGTATCGAGGCAATTCGCGGTGGTTCGGCTTCTACATTAGCTTCGAACTCTCCGGGTGGTATCATCAACTTCATCAGCAAAACGGGTAAAACAGAAGGTGGATCGATGACTACCAGCTTTGGTATGGATTACGATAATTTTAGAACAGACATTGAATACGGTGGAAAAATAGCCGACGGTTTGTATTTCCACGCAGGTGGTTTTTACAGAACCGGTGAGGGCGTTCGATCACCCAACTTTAATGCTAACAACGGCGGTCAGTTTAAATTCAACATTACCAAAGAATTTGAGCGCGGATCGGTTACTGTCTATACCAAATTCTTGAACGACCGTGCGGCGGCTTACATGCCGATGCCTATTCAAGTTTCAGGAACAAACGCCAATCCAAACTGGAGCGATGCTCCTAACTACGATGCTACTACAGGAGCTTTACAAAGCATTTACTTGAAGCACAATGTAAGTTTAGACAGAAACGGGAATATTCAAAGAAGAGATGTTGCCGATGGTATGAATCCGGTATCTAAATCAATTGGAGGTAACGCTACTTTTGAAGTTGGTGATGGTTGGAAAATTACCGAAAACGGACGTTTCTCTAAAAACTCAGGAGGCTTTATCGCCCCATTCCCAGCACAGGTAGCTTCTGGAGCGGATATCGCAGCAACATTCGGCGCTGGTTCAACGTTAGCATACGCCGATAATAACCAAGCTGTATCGGCTTCACAACTCGTTTCACGCATCCACATGTTTGATACACAATTAAATAACTTCGATAACTTTATGAACGATTTACGCATCAGTAAGAAAATCGAAGGAACGGGACTTTCATTGACAGCAGGTTACTTTAAGTCGATCCAAAACATCTCAATGTCGTGGACATGGAACAGCTATTTGATGGAAGTAAACGACAACAACGCACGATTAATCAATGTGGTAGACGCAGGTGGAAATGCACTATCTGAGAATGGTTTATATGCCTATGGAACACCATTTTGGGATAATTTGGCGCGCAATTACGATACACAGTACAATGTGTCGGCACCATATATGAATGTATCTTTCGATGTAACAGAGAAGTTAAATTTAGAAGGTGGTGTGCGCTACGACAAAGGTGTGGTTACTGGAAATTTTGCAGGCGGCACATCTACACAACGCGATATGAATAACGACGGTGTAATTTCGGCACCGGAACAAAATGTATTTGCGATCGACACTGCAAACCCTACTACCGTAAATTACGATTACGACTACGTATCGTTCACACTTGGAGGTAATTACTTACTTACAGACAAGCAATCGGTATTTGCGCGTTACAGCCGTGGAGGTTCTGCAAAAGCGGATCGTATCTTATTCTCTGGTTTAAACTACTTGAATGGAGATGCAATTAATGCAAAAGACATGCTTGATCAGGCAGAAATCGGATACAAGCAAAAATTCAGCAACGGCTACGTTTTCGGAACTTTATTCTACAGTAAGACTACCGAAGAAGGCGGATTCGAAGCTACATCCAATACCATTATTGAAAACGACTACCGTTCGATGGGTCTGGAAATTGAGGCGGGTTACAATCCAACTGAAAAGTTAAATCTTCGTTTCAACGGAACTTACACTAAAGCAGAAGTTGTTTCAGGCGATAATGATGGTAACGATCCGCGTCGTCAACCGCGTTTCATGTACAGCGTTTTACCAACGTTTAATTTCTCTGATAAGAAATCAGATATCATTGGATTGAGCTTCATCGGGCAAACCAAGGCGTATGCACAAGACGACAACAAGTTGGTTATGGACGGTTTCTTAATTGTAAACGGATTTGTTGAGTTCGGATTAACAAAAGGATTGTCGTTGAATTTAGCTGCAAACAACATCTTCGACACATTAGCAATTACAGAGGCAGAAGAAGGTAGCATTACCGAGAACACCACAAACATAGTTCGTGCACGTCCGTTACCGGGCCGTTCAGTAAGTGCAGCTGTTACTTACAGATTTTAATTTTTTTTCCTAAGTACACGACAAAAATTGTATTAAATTAATTTCCAG
>NZ_NOXX01000056.1 GCF_002251775.1 Flavobacterium aurantiibacter | reverse complement strand
CGTGGTAAACTACCACTTATCTGACAGTACGGAAGTTCGTTGGAAGGATTTTACGGTTTTTCCGTAAATTTTGATTTATTTTTCTCGTTGATCCGCTTTTATTGAACGGTAGTTTTTTACGCAAATTCATAAACGCTTTTAACAGTACGACGAACTATGCTAGTACTAGCAAAACCAGTCGAATTCACTACCTTTACCGTCGAAAAAGCAAGAGAATTACCATGATATTACCAATAGTTGCTTACGGAGATCCTGTTTTACGCGAAGTAGCAGAACCATTAGATGCCAGCTATCCGCATCTCAAAGAACTGATTCAGAACATGTTCGATACCATGTATAATGCATACGGAGTTGGATTAGCCGCGCCGCAAATCGGTATTTCAAAGCGACTATTCGTAATCGATGCTGCTCCTTTTGCCGACGATGAAGCTAAGTCTCCAGAAGAACGAAAGTTTTTAAGCACGTTTAAACGCGTATTTATTAACCCACAAATCATTGAAGAAACCGGCGAACTTTGGGAATTTAACGAAGGTTGCTTGTCGATTCCCGATGTGCGTGAAAACGTGTGGCGTCATCCCGATATTACTGTGACTTTTCAAGACGAAAATTTTGTGTTGCAAACCGAACGTTTCACCGGACTAGCAGCGCGAGTTATTCAACACGAGTACGATCACATCGAAGGAATTCTTTTTACCGATCGTGTAACGGGATTGCGCAAACAATTGATTAAGAATAAATTGGAAAACATACGCACAGGAAAGACTCGTCCAGAGTACCGAATGCGTTATGCCAAACTCAAAAAGTAAGACAAAGCCAACCTTGAAATTCGATAATCCGTTTATATTTGCCACTCAAATTTTTAAAAATGAACTTAGAAAAAATATTAGCCATATCAGGAAAACCAGGATTATTCGCACTAAAAATGCAAACTCGTAGCGGATTCGTTGCCGAATCGCTTACCGATGGAAAAAAAGTTACTGTAGGTTTGCGCAATAACGTAAGCTTATTATCGGAAATTTCGGTTTATACCGACAGTAAAGAAAAACCGCTTAAAGAAATCTTTGAAGCGATTGTTGCTAAAGAAAATGGTGGACCGGCACCTTCGCATAAAGAATCGGAGTCTGTTTTGGTTGCATATTTTGCAGAAATCGTTCCAGATTACGACCGCGAGCGCGTGTATCTTTCAGACATTAAAAAAGTTTTTAACTGGTATAATATTTTACAAGCAAAAGGTTTAACATCCGCAGAAGAAACTTCGTCAGAATCAACTGAAGAAACTGCTGCCGAGTAAATTAAAAAATAATTGGTCCGAGGAATCTCGTTGTCCAAAGCAACGAGATTTTTTATTTACAGATCAGCTACCAATCATTATCTCTAAAATAAACGTCAATTTTCCACAAAAGTGACTTTCGCACGATACTTCAGCAAGATTTCATACTTTTAGCAAAATTGCAGGTATGAATTCGGTTGCCGACAAACTAAAGTCATTTGAACGCTTATTAACAATCATGGATGAGCTGCGTGCCGGCTGTCCGTGGGATCAAAAACAAACCTTCGAGTCGCTTCGGCATCTTACCATCGAAGAGACTTATGAATTAGGTGATGCCATTCTCAATCGGGATCTTACTGAAATCAAAAAAGAGTTAGGCGATTTACTCTTGCACATTGTTTTCTATTCAAAAATAGGAAGTGAAGAGCAGGCCTTTGATATTGCAGATGTATGCAATGAAATTTGCGACAAGCTTATTCATCGGCATCCGCATATTTACGGTGATGTTCAGGTGGCAAACGAGGAAGAGGTCAAACAAAATTGGGAAAAGTTAAAACTGAAAGAAGGGAAAAAATCGGTTTTAGAAGGTGTGCCGAAATCGCTTCCCGCATTGGTAAAGGCATCGCGCATTCAAGATAAAGCAAAAGGTGTCGGATTTGATTGGGAAAAACCCGAGCAAGTTTGGGAAAAAGTGCAAGAAGAGCTTGCCGAATTACAACAAGAAGTACATCGAGGTGATCAGGCGAAAATGGAAGCCGAATTTGGTGACGTTCTTTTTTCGATGATTAACTACGCACGTTTCTTAAACATCAATCCCGAAGATGCGCTCGAACGCACAAACAAAAAATTTATTCACCGTTTTCAACATCTGGAGCGTCGCGCTGCTGAGACAGGGAAGTCGCTTAGCGAAATGACGCTCGCAGAAATGGATGTATATTGGAACGAAGCTAAAAATACGCATTAATGGCAGAACAATTAAAACGCAGTTTAGGATTACTTGATGCAACCAGTATCGTTGCAGGCTCCATGATTGGTAGCGGAATCTTTATCGTTACCTCGGCGATGGCTCGCGATGTGGGTTCGGCGG
The DNA here is from genome assembly GCF_002251775.1 of Flavobacterium aurantiibacter. GTDB lineage: Bacteria > Bacteroidota > Bacteroidia > Flavobacteriales > Flavobacteriaceae > Flavobacterium > Flavobacterium aurantiibacter. The sequence goes on along the minus strand of NZ_NOXX01000056.1, from coordinate 1,523 downwards.
GATACATCGTTTTACTGTGGGTACTGACCGGATTTTTAACGATGACAGCCGCTTTATCCTACGGAGAACTCGCTGGAATGATGCCAACTGCGGGCGGTCAGTTTGTTTATATTCAGCGCGCATACGGAAAGCTAACGGCTTTTTTATACGGATGGACTGTCTTTACCGTAATCCAAACCGGCGTTATTGCTGCTGTGGCCGTTGCTTTTGCAAAATATACGGCGGTTTTCTTCCCGCAGCTCGACGAAACACTGCTCGACACCGGACTTTTTATCCTTAACGGAAAAACGTTTTTAGCAATGTTCACGATTGTTTTGCTAACCTTCGTAAACAATCGAGGTGTTGAAAACGGAAAGTGGATACAACTCATATTTACTTCTGCCAAATTAGTAGCCTTGTTCGGATTAATTGCTTGCGGCTTGTATTTTGGAACACAAACCGACGTGCTTTCGCAGAATTTTGAAAATATGTGGGAAGCCAAGAAATCGGTTGTGAATCCAGACGGTACTTTGAGCATCACCGATTTAAGTGGTTTTGCGCTTTTAGGCGCTGCTGGTGCAACCATTATTAATTCGCTTTTTTCGAGCGATGCCTGGAACAACGTTACGTTTATTGCCGCCGAAATTAAAGATCCGAAGAAAAATATTCCACGCAGTTTATTTCTTGGAACTACCATCGTTACTGTCATTTATGTTTTGGCGAATGTGGCATATTTGGCACTGCTTCCTTTATCTGGCGTCCCCGACGCACAAACGGTAACAGGTGCTGGAATTCAGTTTGCTGCCGAAGATCGGGTAGGAGCTGCTGCTGCTAGTGTGGTACTCGGAAATAGCGGTGTATTTTTAATGGCTGCACTGATTATGATATCGACGTTTGGTTGCAACAGCGGTTTGATTTTAGCCGGCGGACGCTTGTTTTATGCGATGGCAAAAGAACGTCTGTTTTTTAATAAAGCCGCTGAATTAAACGAAAATCAGGTGCCGGCAAAAGCGTTGTGGTTTCAATGTTTGTGGGCTTGTGTATTGTGTTTATCCGGGAAATACGGCGATTTACTCACGTACGCTACTTTTGCTTCGCTGCTTTTTTATATTCTGACTATTGCAGGCATTTTCGTTTTACGACGTATAGAGCCACATACCGAACGTCCGTACAAAGCGTTTGGATATCCGGTAATTCCTGCGCTTTATATGGCTTGTACGCTGCTGATTTGCATTATTTTGTTGGTTCAAGACACACTTAATACCGGACTTGGGTTACTCATCGTTGCCTTAGGGATTCCCGTTTATTATGTAGCTAAATTGAATAAAGAGTAGGGGAAAAGCTAGTTTCGATGGTTATGGGAAAGAAGTTAGGCCCGATAGTTATCGGGATAGTTCCGATTGCTATCGGAATCGCGACGTTCACCATTTAACGTATCGTTTTTCCCGCCCGAACCCACTTATCATGGGAGCCTTAGCCTGTCGAATGCCGCTTTCAGATCTTTTTTATTTGGGCAGCATTTCCGGCTTTCGGCTGTATCTTTT
>NZ_NOXX01000062.1 GCF_002251775.1 Flavobacterium aurantiibacter | reverse complement strand
AGGAAGCAACGTCTAAAAAATAGCCTAAAAAATGTCCATTACTCCGAAAAAAATGAAAAAAATGAAAAAAATGAAAAAGATCAAAAGATAACTACCATGCTAAAGATTCGCGCGGCAGCAAAGGAACTTAAATGGGGTGATAACCAACTAGTCGTCTGTTTTAACACTCCATTGCATTTGTGCCATCCGTTTTGAAAGAAATATTAAAGTTTCGAAAACTTCATTTTCAGCTGGTGGGTTTGTTTTACCTAGCAGAAGTTCGTTAAATTTTGCACCGACATAGACCTTTTTTAACTGTCCCCAAACCTTTTCGGTATTATTGAAAATAAGTGCGTCTTTGGGGTGGTTGTACAGCCAGTTTTTATCGTTAGGTATTGCTTTGTCGTCGTCTTTGGCAACTTGCAGCAACATACGGTCAAATGAATCGGAGTTAACAAAACTCTGTATTTTATCCAGTTTCATCAACAGAGTTATATCGTAAGTATGACGAACTTTATTAGATAAATCTTCTATCGGATTTTCAGTGTAAGAAAATCGCACCAGACTAATGATTTTCTCACAAAAAGTACGTTCTACAGCCAATGCCCTAACGTCGAAATCTTGTAATCCAAATTGAGTAATTAATTCAGGCGTTGGAGTTGTTTTGATATATGCTGCAATCAAACTGCAAACTGATTTAGTTACATTGGGTTCAAAATTTCCCAGATGTGATACTTCCAAAGTGATATTTTCTTTTACTTCGCCATATTTACCTTTAACACCAACTTTGGGATAGGAATAAACGATTTTTCTCAAACTACCTTTTTTATTGGTAAAAGGATGATTGGGAACCACATCAAGAATTGAGTTGTCAATTACGGCAGTAACATCTTTCAATTTTCTTTTGAGATCGTTTCCTGTGTCGGTCTTATTTTTTACCACCACTATATCAATATCTTCCGAAAATCGTTTTATAACGTTATAGCATTTAGACAAAGAGGTTCCGCCTTTAAAAACAATCAAATCTTTTACCTCAGAATGAAAAAGCTGGTGCAAAGCATAAGTTACCCAGTAATCTTTTTCAATAAAAATCTCTGGAATTTCAAAATATTCGGCAGCAGCTACTAGGGCACCTTCAAAACTGTCTTTGTGTAAATGCAGATTCATTAAACTATATTCCAAGAGTTAACCGTTGCGAGCATTTTAGGCGTAATTCCGTAGCTGTAACTACTGGAAGGATTAATCGACTTTTTCAATAAAGAAAGATTGACGGTGTCGATATTCATTGATTCCAAGAGCGCGCCAAGTAAAGCTCTAACTTTCGGAGGATAAGCAATCCCACAGCTAACTAGTTTTTTTATCTCGGCATTATCAAAATTAGAAATTGCTTTTTTTACATAAACAAGGCCATCACTTTTTTGTAAGTCAGGAATAGTATTCAAATCTTTTATAACATCTAAAAGCTCTAAATATTTTACAAGAGCCGACGTTACTTTTACATAACTTTTCGCAGGTTTAATTTGCACATTACCTACTTTACCTTTTACTTGTTTCTCTAACGATGCTACTCGGATAGAGCTCGGAATTTGCGTGGTTAAACCCAATTTGTTGTACAGTCGCAACCCGGTAACATAGGCAACTTGATTATTATTTTTAAATAAATAAAGTGAAAGTAAAACGTCTTCTCTGGGTTTTTGTTCGCCAAATGCCGAAACTTTTGGTTTATAAAAACATCCCTTTTTAGCTCTTTTTATAAGCCCTTTACTAACTAATCTACTCAATGCTTTAGCACCAGCAACAACCTCATCGGAAGTTAGTCCGAGTGTGTCATAACCGAATACAACACCTGTATCTATGCGATTTATTTTATCTGTTATTTTATCCGCTACTTTCATATCTCGCAACAAAGATAATTACTTTGTAACTTTTGTCCAGTTTTTTCCACGTTTTACCTGACAAAACATATTAAAAATTATAGATTCAACATCCTCGAAATCCGTTTTTTAAAGCCAACTAGAAACACCTACAGCATTCGTGAATTTCTAGGTGTTTTCAGTAAAAATAGTATTGAACTTTTCCTCAATATCTGCGACTTCTTCGGGCGTAAGTGCAGCAAATTCTTTTTCCTTGGCTCGTTTAGATAAGGTACCCTGATTTTGTTCTAAAAAACGAATGAGAAGGGCAACGGTACCGTCGGGCATTTGAAACTGGTTATCCAACCACTGCTTCATCTGGTCGTATTTTTGAAGATAGTTAAGTTCCGCGGGAATAGTTTGGTGAATGGTTGTATCCACACATTCAAATAAAAATTCGGCTTGTGGCGTTGCGTCGAAAAACCTGTAAAAATCGATCGTGTCGTTGAGAACTTTTACGTTATTCTTTGCTGTTTTTTCCCACTCAATACAATCGAGGAGCGGATGGGAATAGGCTTCAAGCACGCGTTGGTAGTCGGCTATTCGTTCTAAAATGGCAGCCGACACAGGGAAAATAATTCCTTGTGGGCTGTATTTCATGGCGGCTAACAGATGATGAATGAGATACCGATGAATTCGACCGTTACCATCAACAAAAGGGTGTATGAATACAAAGCCAAAAGCAATTTTTGCAGCGGCAAGCACCGGGTTAAAATTTGTTGATTCGAGGTAGTTTGCAGAATTTATTAGTCCGTTGATCAACGTTTCTACATCGGCTGCTTTTGCAGATAGGTGTTCTGGGATGGGTTCGCCGGTTTCTCGATCATGTTCGCCTACAAATCCACCTTCGGTTCGGTAGCCCATTTTGGTGAACCGACTGTTTTCAATTACAATTTGTTGTAATCGACAAAGCTCATCCGGGCTCAAAGGTTTACTTCCTGCTTGGCCAATAGCTTTTCCCCAACGAATGGCTCTGTTTTGCGTCGGCGTTTCTCCTTCAATGCTAAAGGAGGCTTTAGAATCTTTAAGTAACAAAAAGGAAGATGTTCTGAGCAAAATATCTTTACGAAATCCGCTGATTGTTGTTTTGATGCTATCGGGATTGTTCTTTGCTATGAAATTTTCTAATTTCTCGGTTTTGAATATTAACGGGCAAAAATCAACTGTTCCCGGTAAATTATTGTTTATTCTGTGTCTGCTTGATTTTATTGGAGTTACTGCGGCGTATTGCATTTCTTCGTCTAGCAGATTCACAAAATTTCCCTGGGTTAAATCGGGAATGTCGAGTTTGTAGCCCATCAGCCATTCAAATAAAAACCATATTTTACGGCTGTATTGCCCTGTTGGCTCCATTTGAACTAAGGCAGCGACTTCTTCTTTTGATACTTGTTGAAACAGCTTTTTGAAGAATAATAGGTTTAAGCCTTCGTACTTCAACCCGAAAACGAGCTGTTTATATAAGTTATCTTCAGGCGCATGTCTTGGTGTAAGAACCAGCCAATGACTGTTTGTATATCTGCGATTTTTTGTGCTGATTAATGCCAACTTGGAAGGCAAGGGCATAGTCAATTTTAGGCGATCTATTACAGCACCATAGCCTACCAAAGTTCCTTCTTCGGGAGCCTGTCGGCCATGAAAAACGCTTATTTTCTGTGAATACTGATTATTATTTGGCTTCATGTGTGAAAAACAACTATTCAAAGGTATGAAATTAACTTACGCAACATGAAAAACACTTAGTATTTTGTGGTTTTCGTGAAAAGTTGCTTTCGGGTGGGAGTTCCAACCCGCACAATCCGCTTTACAAAACGTACAATATCTTTTATGCGACGACACGTTTAGCACCTTCCCCGCAATAACGACTGCAACGGAAACCAAAACACCCGAAAATGCTTACAAACACGGAAGGAAAAAAGCGACCCAAGAA
>NZ_NOXX01000080.1 GCF_002251775.1 Flavobacterium aurantiibacter | reverse complement strand
GTTTGTGTTTTTGCAGCACAAATTTTCTTACGGGCTATCCGCTGCGGCACCTAACGCAGGGGTGTGTGCTAATTAATGTTTCTCTGGCGGCAACGCCGAGCAAACCTTCTACTCGGCGACTATTTCGAGTATTGCGGCGGGCGGTTACGGCATGCTTCCCGGAAAATTTGCCTCAAGCTCTGCCGGTCAAGTATTATTTGGTAGCTTTGCAGGAGGTGTAACGGCCGAGTTAACAGGTGGTAATTTTTGGATGGGTGCCGTTACTGGAGCAACCGTGAGTTGGTTGAATCATGTGGCGCATAAATTAAGTGATAAATTTCAAGAAGATCCATTAAAAAAGAACGCTGACCAAGTTAAGCATACATTGGAGGAATGGGAAGCAAGATATCACGATAAATCTTGGAGAGAAATAGCAACAGAATCTGGTTGGAAACATGGACAGCCTTTAGGACCACACAAAGACTGGAGATATATAAGAGCTCCTGATGGTAAAATTATGGATATGCGCCACGTTTCCATTGTAGGTTATGCTTACGGAGAAGGAATTGGTAATGCTGTTGAGTATTTGCAGAATTTAATTCCAATAATGCGGCGGAGTGCATTTGACCCACAGGATTATTATTCAAATAAAATTGGTGCTTACTTCTGTCAAATGAGGCATTCAGGAAGTTGGTCGTCAAGTAGTTGGGCATATGATTTTAAAAGATTCATCGATACTCAATACAGTGTATTATTTAAAAACTATAAACCATAACAGATGAGACATTTTTTAATCGCTCTTCTTTTTCTATCATTGTTTGCATGCGATGATTTTGCAGAAACTAATAGGTTTTTTACTACTGATAAGACAGAATATACGTCAGGTGATACAATAAAATTAACTGTAAATATAACAACAGACAAAGAAAAAAAATTGAGATTTTACAAAAGTTTAAAAAACATAGAGATTAGCTCCTCATTAAATATTACAGATACAATAAACAGTGAAATGTTTAAAACATATACAGCTAATGGAATAAAAGAAGAAAACGCTTTAAGGGAAGAGAATGAGATAGAAACTTATTTTGTATCAAATAAAAAGCCATTTGTAAAAACTATTAAAGGTGTAATCTCGGAAAGCAAAGACAATTTTGAAATAAATTTTTATGAATATGGTTTAATTTTAACGATAGATAAGGCAAAATATTTTAAAGCAAATTCATTCGGCTTTACGGGTCTTTGTATGCCAATAAACGGAAGTTTTGGGGAATCATACGAAGATTACATAAACTACCACCCCATTAAATTAAAAACTAAATTATAACGTAACTATATAGGTAGTGATTTGCATGTTTTATTACGTTAAATCTTTATTTAAACCGGAAAATTTGCCTCAAGCTCTGCCGGCCAAGTATTATTCGGTAGCTTTGCAGGAGGAGTAACGGCCGAGTTAACAGGTGGTAATTTTTGGATGGGCGCCGTTACCGGAGCAACCGTGAGTTGGTTGAATCATGTGATGCATCGATTAACGATTTCTGAAGATGATTATCAATTACAACTAACCAAAGAAGAACAAGTTTTAAAGGCACTTTCTAAATATAAAATAGGCGATGAGATTGATATTGATGACTTCGGCTCATTAGTTCCAAGTGAAGCAAAACTAGCCATCAAGAAAATAGTCCGTGTATCAGAAACAAATTTTAAAGTAGTAAGGTCTTGGTATGTTAAAAGCAATCTTATTGCCGAAGATGCTGTGTTTAAAATAGAAAAGAAAGGAAGTATTGATGCAAAGACTGGGAAAATAACGGGCTTGAAAATTACTCCTTACGGCCTTCGCTTTTCAACTGTAGAATATCCTAATTCGGTTACCCACACTTTTAATGAATTTATTTTGGATGGTAACAAAAAGGTATACAAATTTAATGGTCGAATTTATTCCTACTCAAAAAAGTAATCATGAACAGAACTCATTCAAATAGGTTTCTATTTTTTTTATTTCCTATTTTTTACTCTACGCTGGCAATCATGTGGCTTTACTGCAATTCCGTTTTCGAATTTATCTTTTTTGATGTAGCGAATTCGATTTTTTCACTTGTGGAAAAAATGAAGGGAAATGATATAGTTGAAATTGGACCTTTTGATGCGATAAATTATTATTTTCTAGTTTGCTGGTTGTTTGTCTTAATTCTTCTCGTTGTCGGATTTATCTTTCGTAAAAGGAAAGACGTTTTGAATGGTTTGTTAGTTACTATAGGGTTTCATTTGGCTTTGTTAATAGTTCTATTGTTTAAATTTGATTAGCAGTTTGGGTTGAAAAAGAATCGATCTGATGTCATTTTAGATTTTGGCATTTTTATCTACTCTGTATTAGTATATTACGATTGCAAAAGCTGACGATTTTATTATGGCTTTGAAGCAATTAAAACCTCTTAATAGTAACTGTAGTAAAGAAAAATAGAATGACGTAGCAATTTTAAGCAAATTCTCAAGCCTATATCGAGAACTCCAAACGGAGCGGATCGAATTCCTAAAGCTTCTTTTTTTGATAAAATAGGTAACTTAGCTCTGCAAACTCTTTTTATAGAATCAATTATGATTTATCAAACATCGGCCGGATTTTCTGATCCACAATTTTATAATATTCAAGGTTAGAAGTAGTACTCCATGTATAATTCACTTTTATTTTTTGTTAAAGACGCGTTTGAAACGGAGCTCGAGGTAATTTTCACCAAGTCGGAATTCAAGAAAATTCAGAATAAGTTTAGTTGGGAAATAGGTCCCGAAGATTTTTATGTTCCCACGCCCGATTCACTTGATAAAAGGGATGTTGGTACACTTCAACTTCTACAACCAGATTTGTTCAAAGCCATCGATTTTTCTAAATACGACATCCAATTTGCAGTTTTTAATTACTACACCTCCAGCAATTCTGAATTCGAATTTACCCAAGCTCAAAAAATTCCAAAACCAAATCCATTCGGAGCCAATCTGCAAATTCCCAAAGCGGGCAGGCCTCGATGGGTAGATCCAAGAACAGGGATCAATTACGACTGGTATTCCGACGAGGCAGTTTTTAAAAAATCGGATACTTCTGCTCGCAAGGAAGTGGTTGATTATCTCTCAAATTGTGATCGTGTAAGGTCTATAAAGAGTGAATTTTTTAAAATAGCCGACGAACAAATTATGGAGGACATTAGCTCGCTATCAGACTTTTCAAAAAAATATGTTAGACTAATCAATGTTTACAGCAAAAAAACAGAAGCTCTAAAGTTTAAAGTCGTTAACGCCGAATTTTTTAGCAGCCGACTCAATACACTCATAGAGCCATTTAATTGGGACGATCCGTTTTTTTTTGGCTCATATAAAATAGATGAGTTCATTGCAGCGCATATCTGTCAAACTTGTAAAACTATAAACTTAGAGTTTGATTTTACGAATTACGAGTATTACTTGGAGGTGTGCTCGGCCAAAGACTTTTTTTATTATTACGATGACTTTGTGCAAAATCTTACGAACAGCAGGTAACAAGTATTATTTGGTAGCTTTGCAGGAGGAGTAACAGCCGAGTTAACAGGTGGAAACTTCTAACTCGAACTTTTTTATTGTTTTTTAGTTCCTGCGGGCTTACGGATTCGCTCCGAGTTGCTCCGCTGATCCTAAAATGAGGGATGCCTCGAGTAAAAAACCGCATTTTTTGCAAAATGCTCATTTTTTTGTTTCCCTAAATTTAAAGCTCCTTTGGGCTTACGGATTAGCTCCGCGTTGCTTCGCTGATCCTGAAATGGGGGAAGTCTCGAGTAAAAAACCGCATTT
>NZ_NOXX01000043.1 GCF_002251775.1 Flavobacterium aurantiibacter | reverse complement strand
GCTAACCGCAAAGGGCGCAAAGATTTACGCAAAGTTCACAAAGGGGAAACTTTTCAATCTTTCAATCTTTCAATCTTTCAATCTTTCAATCTTGAAATCTTTCAATCTTTCAATCTTGAAATCTCGAAATCTCGAAATCTTTCAATCTTTGAATCTCAAAATCTTTGAATCTCCCAATCAAAAAAGCTGTCTCGAATTACCAAGACAGCTTTTTCTATTCTCAAAAAAATTCTTACAACTTAATCATACGAAGTACCTGAGGTTCATCTCCGGTTTCAAAAACCAAAACGTAGGTTCCTGCCTTGAGTTGCGTAACATCAAGATATGAACCGTTGAACTTTCCTCGAAGTACTTGCTGACCCAGCGTGTTCACCACTTGATACACAGTATCTGCCGCTACACCTTCGACATAGAAATTGCCTTCACGCAACGGATTCGGATAACCTTTGATGGCAACCACAGCCGAATCGTCTGTCAAACGTGCTGCTGAAGCAGTGATATTGATGGTATAATCCTCAACCTGACCGTAAGAAAACGCTTCACAAGCGGTTGGAGTTCCGTTGTATTTCATCGAAACACGCATACGTGTGCTGCCCAATAATGCCGTAGTCGGAATTGTAATTGTTCCGGTAATTGGAGTTGCTGTTGTAGCTGTTCTTGTGAATGCTATTTCTCCGGTATCTGCAAAATCTCCATCCTGATTGTAGTCAATGAAAACGCGGTAACCTTCGCTAAATACCGATCCTGTCCAAAATGGTGTTATCGTTATTGTATTAGCCGATCCGCGAACCACGTTTGTCGAAATCGCTGTGAAATTCTCGTAGCCAGCAGTTCCTGTCGACGGATTGTTAATCGTTCCGAATACTACACGTCCGATGCGCTCGTCGGCGGTACTGTTTCCTTGAGATGCGCAATAAGTAACGGAACTTGACAATGTTGTTACCGAAACCGTATTGCTGTTTGCAGAGATGTTTCCAGCTGCGTCTTTTGCACGAACGTTAAAAGTGTACGCGGTCGCTGCCGTTAAACCCGTAACTGCAAAAGTGGTTGCGGTTGTTGTCGACCCAATTACGACCCCATTTCTTAAAACATCGTATCCGGTTACTCCCACGTTATCTGTGGCAGCTGTCCAGCTTAAATTCGTTGCTGTTTGTGTTGTTCCCGAAGCCGACAAAGTTGGTGCTGTTGGCGCAGTGGTGTCTGCAGCAGCTGAAGTTGTTACAGAAACTGTGTTGCTGTTCGCCGAAATGTTTCCAGCAGCGTCTTTAGCACGAACGTTAAACGTGTAAGCTGTCGAAGCTACCAAACTTGTAACCGCAAAAGTAGTTGCGGTGGTTGTCGAACCAATTACAACTCCATTTCTTAATACGTCGTATCCGGTAACGCCAACATTGTCTGTAGCGGCTGACCAGCTCAAGTTTGTACTGGTTTGTGTAGTACCTGCTGCAGCCAAGTTAAGCGGTGCTGAAGGTGCAGTTGTATCTGTACTTCCTGCGGTAATTGTAAAGTTGGTGTTTGAAACATCAAAAAATATGTGATTTGTTCCTTTAACCATGATACGGTTTTGAGTTCCTGGTGTATTCGGAATCGTAACCGCTTGCGTGCCATCGTTTGGCGTTGCAGCAGCTAAAACAGTATCAAATGATGCTCCACCATTGGTTGAAAGCAAAATATCAACATTGGCGCAATTCACGCCGTTTGCTGTTGTTCCAGCCACGTTCCAAGTTATAGTTTGTGAGGAACCACCCGCATAAGATACCGCTGTATTCGGTGCCGAAACCGTAAAAGGCCCAGCTGTTGCATTCACTGTTACAATCATGTCGTCGCTATTATTTGCAGGTCCAGCCACATCGTTATCACGAACCGTCAATCTGAAATTCATAGTGCGAGCTACTGTAGGCACCACTTCCCAAGTCCAAGAAGTTGCGCCGGCTAAGACAGTCGACATTCGTGGGAACGTACGCGTTGGCGACGTGCTTGGCAAGAACGAACGGAAAGCGGGTCCTGTAGTGCGGGTTGCGCTTGGGATCGTCGAGGTCGAGGTTCCCACGTTCATTTGCTCCCAACAATAGTTTAAGCTTGCACTATTTGCATCGGTAGCCGTTCCAGTTAACATAAATGGCGTGCCACGCGGAATGGTGTAATCTAAACCTGCATTTACAACTGGAATCGCATTACCAGTTGTTGTATTGGTCTGACAAGTAGTTGTTTTAATGTAGTTGGTAACTTGTTGGATACTCTGTGCGTGGAAATACGGATCGGAATTCGTTTGCACATCGGTAGTAGGTCCGGTAATACCTGCATAACCCATGATGGTTGAGCCACTGCCCGGTTCCATTTGAGCACCTGTGCCTTCGTTGCTGTGCGTAAAGGTGTGGTTTGCTCCGAATTGGTGACCGAGTTCGTGTGCTACATAATCGATATCAAAGGCATCGCCTTGTGGAATACCATCGGCTGGCGAAGTGTAACCACTTCCCTTTCCTAACGGCTGAGCTGTAGTTGGATTTCGACAAACGCAGCCAATACAACCTGCGTTTCCGCCACCACCCGAAGCACCAAATAAGTGACCAACATCGTAGTTTGCACTTCCGATTACGTTGGTTAATGTAGTTTGCAGTTCTTGATTCCAAGCGCCTCCCGCGCCAGTAGCGGCCGCCGAATACGGATCTGTCGAAGCATTAGTGTAAATCACTAAATCTGTGTTGGCAATCAAATTCATACGAACGCCAAAATCTTTCTCGAAAACACCGTTCACACGAGTCATCGTGGCATTTATTGCGGCAAGAGCTAAGGCTTTGGTTCCACCGAAATATGCGGTGTATTCGCCAGTAACCGACATGGCTAAACGATAGGTTCTGAACGTGCCGTCATCGGCATTCGGACGAAATGCTACTTGCTCGCCCGCATTGGTTCTCGACTTTTTGATGTCGTCGACAACACGGCAAGCGAAAGAGCCTTCGGTAAACCAGTTTTCCGACTTTTCGTAAACAATATATTGCGAACGATTTGTGGTGTACGTCTCAATAAATGTTGCTTTGCGATCGGCTCCCAGAACCATGGTTTGTAAACCCAGTGGCGATATGCTCAAATAAAGTGTCTCGCCGGGCTTTGTTTTGGATGTCCCGCGATACGACTTAATTTCAGAATAGCGCACCTGTAAATCGCGCTCCATGTTAGAAGCTACGTACATTTCGAAAGTTTGCAGGGCACCTTGCGCGTCGGGCAAACTAAGTAAGGTGGTACTTTTTGCTCCGGAAAACAGGTCGGGAGCAGTTGACAAGATTTGAGCCACTTGATTTTCATCAATAACATAGAGTTTTGGGGCTCTGATGTCGGCTTTGTTACGAACAACAATGTCTGAGGCAGATTTGGGGGCGGACGTTACATAAGGCGTGTTTTGCGCCAAAGAAACTACCGAAATCGCACTAAAGACAAGCGATAACAGCTTTTTCTTCATAAAAATTGTAGTTTGATTAGTTAGTGAATAGTTTTTTAACAAATCAAATTTAAAGATCTTAATTTAGATAAAAGTTATATTTTCAACTTTTAACACTTTTTCTGTTTGAAATATAACAATTGGGGTTAGAAAGAAGCTAGAAGCTAGTCCCGATAGCTATCGGGATAGACTTCATGACGTTCACCATTTTACGTATCGTTTTGCCCAACCTAAACC
>NZ_NOXX01000116.1 GCF_002251775.1 Flavobacterium aurantiibacter | reverse complement strand
TACACACATGAATTTCTTCAAGAAAATCTTTTCTTCCGAAAAAAAAGAAACACTCGATAAAGGACTCGAAAAAACCAAAACCAGCTTCTTCGGAAAGCTGACGAAAGCTATAGCCGGAAAATCTAAAGTCGACGATGAGGTACTCGATAATCTCGAAGAAATCCTAATCAGTTCCGACGTAGGTGTAAACACGACCATCAAAATCATCGAACGAATCGAAAAACGCGTGGCCGCCGATAAATACCTCGGAACCGCCGAACTCAACCAAATTCTTCGCGATGAAATTTCGGCCCTATTAGCCGAAACCAATTCCGGAAACGAAACTGATTTTAGTATCCCGACGGGTAAAAAACCTTACGTAATTATGGTTGTGGGCGTAAACGGTGTCGGAAAAACTACCACAATTGGCAAACTAGCATCGCAATTAAAGGCGGCAGGCTATTCGGTTGTGCTCGGAGCGGCCGATACCTTTCGTGCAGCTGCCATTGATCAGTTACAAATTTGGGCCGATCGGGTAGGAGTGCCGTTGGTCAAACAAAATATGGGTAGCGATCCGGCTTCGGTAGCTTTCGATACGCTAACATCTGCCGTAGCTCAAAACGCCGACGTTGTGATCATCGATACCGCTGGGCGTTTGCACAATAAGGTTAACCTCATGAACGAACTTTCGAAAGTAAAGCGTGTAATGCAAAAAGTAGTTTCCGATGCACCACACGACGTCATGCTCGTACTCGACGGTTCAACCGGACAAAACGCTTTCGAACAAGCCAAACAATTCACCGCAGCTACCGAAGTTACCTCGCTTGCGGTTACCAAACTCGACGGAACGGCAAAAGGCGGCGTGGTTATTGGTATCTCCGACCAATTTCAAATTCCCGTGCGTTACATCGGCGTTGGCGAAGGTATCAACGATTTGCAAGTATTCAACAAATTCGAATTTGTAGATTCGTTTTTTAAGTAGTTCTGTCTTGTTTTATCAGGAGTTCGATTTAAAAATTGAGGCTATAAATCTGTTTTTATGTAAAGGAAAAGCATCATTTTAAGCGATCAAATAAAGATTTTTAAGTTGAACTCGCGTTAGTATGTATAATTTCTTTAGGATTTGAAGGTATTTGTATTTTTGTAGGACTAATTTGTAGCTTTGAATAAAAAGAGAAATGCCCGAGATTTGTAGATTTTACGGAATTATTGTTTACATGTTTTTTAATGATCACAATCCGCCACATTTTAAAGTAAAGTATGGCGAATTCGAAGCTAATGTGCTCATTGAAAACGGCAGCTTACTAAACGGAGATTTTCCAATTAGCAAATTGAAGTTGGTACAAGCTTGGGCTGAAATTCACAAACTGGAACTTTTGGAAATGTGGAATTCTAAAGATTTTCATAAGATCAATCCTTTGCAGTAAATTAATTATGTTGAAAGTAACACGAATCGTCGAAATAAATCAATACACATTGACTTGTGAATTTGACAGCGGTGCAGTGAAAAAGTTAGATATACTTCCACTCATCGAAAATCAAAAACACCTTAATGGTGTTGCAAGCTTAAAAAACAAAACCTTGTTTGATCAAGTTGCTGTGGGACCAATGGGAGAGGTATTTTGGCCAAATATTGTAAATTCCAAGTCAGGCGATGTATGGAATTATGATATTTCCCCTGAGTATGTTTTTTTTCATGGCAGCGATATTGATTGACTTTTAAGTTGTATACTCAATTCTTTAGATAACGGGTTCTTTAGCTATTTACTACCTGTTGATAGGGTCTGAATTACATCGGCGTTGGCGAAGGCATCAATGACTTGCAAGTATTCAACAAATTCGAATTTGTAGATTCGTTTTTTAAGTAATTGAGCATAGCCAACTCGATAATTTTTTTACATTTTTGAATTGTTCTTATCCTTTTTGTCTAAAACATTAGTCAGCAACTATTTACAGGATACTAATATTTAATTAAATTTGTTTAAAAACTTACCATGAAGATAGGAGATATTGCGAAAGTTGACCCCAAGTTAACTGGCTTAGATTTCTGGGCTGAAGGCGAAGTGATAGATATAGAGCAAAATCCGTTTAAGGGCATTGTAATTGCCATTCGAGATCATCTTGGGCGTATTTTTTTTGGCGAAGAAAAGTACTTTGTAGCAGCGTAGTATGTTTGCTATTAGTTTTGATATGGTGATTGTTGATTTGAAGACGTTCTATGGCGAACCATATAATAATGCCTATTTCGAAATCGGGAAAGTGCTTCGTAAGTACGAATTCTACAACACGCAAGGAAGCGTTTACCTTTCCACCAAGAATGATATGGCTAATTTGACTCGAGCAATGATTCACTTAAAAAGCATTGATTGGTTTAGAAATTCGGTTCGTGACATCAGGGCGTTCAAAGTTGAAGATTGGTCTGATTTTACGCAATTTATGAAAGAATGAAAAATGAGCTTTCTGACTTTTTCATTGTTTTCTTCCATTTTATAGATTATTAGCCGTAATTAAATCAATTGTATTTTAGTCTTGCAACGAAAAAACTAAAAATCAGCGTATCTTCAATTTCAAATTCCGTGCGTTACATCGGCGTTGGCGAAGGCATCAATGATTTGCAAGTATTTAACAAATTCGAATTTGTAGATTCGTTTTTTAAGTAGGTAAAGTTACCGCCTTACCATATCCCTGAATTGGTATAAGAAGCGCTCTAGAAGTCGAAGGTCTTTTGTGATGATATCGCCAGTACCCGACATCTCTTGTTGGAATGCGATGTCTTTCTCGTACGACGTTTTCAAACCCTGAGGTAACGTAATATCAATAAGTAAATTACCATCTTTGTCAGGTGTTGCAGCTATGTTTTGTACAAAGCCATTTATTACACCAAATTCTCGATCAGGATAGTTTAAAAGCCTAATGTTAACTAATTGTTTTGCTGCAAGCTTCCCTGCATTCGCAGCGGGTGCTTTCGCCTTAGCAATATAGCTGCTTTTAAGAGAAGGAATAACTGAAAAAACGACATCCCCAGTGTTAACAGGTTGGTTTTCCGACCAAAGTTGTAGATACGAAACTTTTCCAGAAATAGAGGACTTTAATACATAACTCAGCTCCCAATCGCTTAGAGATTTTTTTAATGCAAAAAATACTTGAGTTAAACTGCGATCTAGGTTTATAAAGTCTTTTTCTTCGTTTATTTGAGTACTTTGTGAATTGCGCTTCAGTTCATTCAAAGATGATTTCAATTGCGATATGGTACTCAACAGTGCTTTAAAGCCTTTTTCCGCTTGAAGGTATTGTAGTCTGTGCTTTTCTAGTTCTTGAGCAGCTATTATATCTTTTTTGTACAGTTTTTCGTACCGTTCCAGATCACTTTTCTGAATTTCTAATTCACTTTCGGTGATATTTTTTTGTGATTCCAATAGAGATAAGCGTTCTTTTAAATGATTAAATTCCAATCGTTGAGCATTGCTTTCTATTTGGTAAGGTTTTAGCTTATTGTTTAATTCGTTTGCAAGAAACTCTTTTTGAAATGTTGCAAAACTATTTTCTATATCACCTAATTGACTGTTTTGAAAAAGATGAAAAGGAAATTTGGTTTTAGAAATCGAAATAGTGTCTAGTATGCTTTTGAGTAAAAAAACATCTTTA
>NZ_NOXX01000049.1 GCF_002251775.1 Flavobacterium aurantiibacter | reverse complement strand
TTGCCGAAGGCGGGGATTTTTAGCACAAAAGTTCAATCGAAGAACGAAAGTTGAACCTTGCACAAAAGTTCAATCGAAGCTGTTCAGCCCCGCTTTTGGCAATACCTTGTTAGCAGCAGTGCCTTTTCAGTCGTCCGTGTCCTCATCTATTATTGTTTCTGGTTTATATTCTTCACAGAAAGTGTAAAACTTGTCTGCTGTTTCTTTGTCCCACATAATTAAGCGTTCATTATCTAACAAACCAAGTATTTTCTTATAAATGTTTTGTGTGTCGTCTGTAAGTGCAATTATTAAAATGCAAGATGTCCTAGTAACAATTGTGTAAGAAAATTCAAAAACTTCTTTCTCAAATTCTAATGGTATTCTTGTAGACCAAAGCACACATTCTTTTTCAAGTCCTTTTAAACTTAGAATTGTATCTGTTTCGCAAGTAATTCCTTTCTTGCTAATTTCTTTTAGAAGTTCGGTATCTTTTTCAAGTATTGTGATTTTGACAAGGTCGTATATTTTGTAATGGTTAAAAACTTGTTTCACTTTTTCAGCTACTTCAAGAAATGTTCGTCCATAAACAACAATAGGTCGTGAACCTGGTGGCGAACCTTTGTATGGAGTTATGTCTGTAACGCCTTCATCATTTCCAAATCGTTCAACAATGGCTTCGGAAAGTTTTTTAATGCTTTCACTAATTCTTACAGGCAAACGGTACGAACCTTCTAAACGATAAAATTGTCGTCTGCTCATTCTGTCATCTCTTGGAATTTTAGCAGCTGTCCCTAAATGAATTGATTGAGCTAAATCGCCAGCAATAGTCAAGTTGTTAGGGTTTTTAATCATTGAATAAAAAATTTCAAAGTCCGCTTCCGTGCAGTCTTGAAACTCGTCTACTAAAATGTAGTCGTAATTTAGTGGCAAATTGCCTGATTTAAGTTTTGAGTAAAAATATTGTCGCCTCAAAGTGAAACTTTGAATATTTTCATTATGCATTCGTTGAGCGTATGCTGTCAAGCACTTAAAAGCTAACTTTCGTCTGTCGCTATTTTTCTGTAATGAGGGATTGTTTCCTCGCCCTTTCCGTGTTATTGTCAAATATGTGTCTTCTCCTTTGCTAATACCAACTTGTAAACCATAAATAACACGATGATACTCTTCAAATAAAAAATCAGGATTTAAAATGTTGTCGTATCTATCATTAAAAATCTTTTCCTCTTGTTTTACTTTTTGAATAATCTCACGCAACATTGTGAAATGCTGTTCGTGATTTACAAGTCCGTTATATCTAACACCGCCAAGCATTTTGGGCAACATATCAAAATGCAACAATCTTATGTTTGTATGGGTTGAATTGGTAAAAGTAAAATGACTTGATTTGTCGCTGTAACCATAAAAATTGGTGTCATAGCGAATTTGAAACTTTGTATTGTCAAGTAAATCTTTTAACCATTCAGCTAATTTTCCTATAAGACCTTTATTAAAAGTTGTTACAAGTATTTTTAAATTTGGCGAATACTCCAACTGTTCAACTATATTTTTTATTTTTTCGGTAATAACAATGCTTTTCCCGCAACCTGCGGGTCCAACAATAATAGACGGTGTTTCCGAATTTCTTGCAGCCCTTTTTTGTTTGTCATTCAATTTTACATCTCTGCGAACCGTTATTGGCGGATTGTAAATGTCTAATGAGGAGATGGTTTTAGTTCCATATGAAAACGTAAGTTCTGCAAGTTGTTTATTTAGAATTACACCGTAATGGCTGTTATCAGTCCAAAACGATTGTCTTTGTAATTCGCTAATGCCAAATTTGTTTCCTAATGCTGTTCTTACTTCATTTATTTGATTTAGATTTCCACGAAACAACAAATTTGCATCAGACACTATTTGAGAATTAAATCCTAACTGTCGAAATTCATTAATAACAGAATTGACAAATGGAATTTTTTCGGACTGATTTGAGGTCAAAAGCAAAACGGTATTTGGTTTATACTTGTTTATTAAAGCCTTGAAATCATTTGCAATTTCTGTCTTGTTGTCTGACGCATCAAAAAGGTAACTTGCCGCTAAAATTGGGTTTGAAGTTTCTAAATCTCTTTCGTTGTTCCAAGAATTGACTTCATATTCAACAATGAAATTGTTGTCAATTTCAGGATAAAGTTTTAAAAACTCTTTCCATAGATATTCCTTGTTATAGATGAGCATAAAAGGACTTGTATCTATGTTTATTATAGTAATTCTTGGTGGTTTTTGTCCAAGACGTATTAATCCTGCATAAATCAAACCTAAGCCCCACTGAATTGCTCCCGCACCCGCACCTAAATCAAAAACTTCAATGTTTTGCCTTTGTAGTTCTAAAATTTTATCACAGAAAAATGAAAGAAAAGTGTTTATTCTTCGTGGGTGATACCAGAGAGAATAAGCAAAAGCCGTGTTTGGTCTATCATAACACAAATCTTTTCCTCTGACTAAGTTATAGCTTTCAATATGACATAGCTTTAAGTCATATTGAAAATTTGGCTCTGTTTTGTGGTCGTGATAATATTGTTTTGCGGCGTTTGCAATTGCCTTGTCAATGTTTTGCTGCTCGGCTTTTAACCATTCGGTAAGTTTATTTTTCATAGGCAATTAAATTGGTGCAAATCCTTGTTTACCTTCACCCAACCAAGGAAGTTCTTTTCTAAATGTTTCTACTACTTGTAAGTATTTATCATTACTCCAATTCATTTTTTTAATTTGCTCCAATGCAATTTCTCTTGTACTTGCAACAAACTTTCCTTTTTCTGCGTGGAATGGTTGAACAATAAATTTTTTTACACCGGTGCTTAAAAGTTCTTCGGTAAAACTTTTTGCGTTTTGTATTGGCAAAAGTGGTGTCATCGTAATACAAGTTTGTATTCCCGCTTCTGTAACTTCTTGAATTGCCTTCAGTCTTGATTTATTCGATGGACAAAGCGGTTCAAATGCTTTTCTCACATCTTCGCTGTCGGTTGTTACAGTCATATTCACTTGTGCAATTTCAAATTGCTTTAGCAAGTCAATGTCTCTTGTAACGTATGGGCTTCTTGTCTGAATTACTAATCGTGGTTTGTGATACTTCAAAAGTTCTTTTAAAATACTTCTTGTCAATTCAAGTTTCTTTTCAATTGGCTGATATGGGTCTGTTACGCTACTTATGTAAATTGTTTTGTCAATAAGTGGTTTTTTACGCCACTTCATAAGTAGTTGCAAAGCGTTTTCTTTTACTTTCAGCCAATTTCCCCAATTTTCTCTTTCGTCTGCTGAACGTGCAAAAAATGCAGCGTAGCAATAGTTGCAACCAAAAGAACAGCCCGAATACGGATTTAAGGTGTAGTCATACGCTTCCATAAATCCTTTAGCTTCTGTCAGAATACTTGCTGACTGAACATATTGAATGTCTGCTTGACCGATTTTTTCTTTTCGGCTATTGTTTTGTTCGTTCTCTAAGTCACTAAAAAGGTCTGGTGTCATTTTTATTTACGGTAATCTGTATTGTTACGGTGGTCTGTCTTGGCATTGCTGCTAACGGTTTCGAGCTTTGCGTTCGGGCGGGGTTCGGAGCACAAAA
>NZ_NOXX01000047.1 GCF_002251775.1 Flavobacterium aurantiibacter | reverse complement strand
TGTTCAATTTATTTTACTTCAAATAATTTCACCCAACGGGTTAAGACAGATTAAAAATTATTCCCTCCGAAGCTTTTACGTAGGATACGAATAAAACTCAAAATAGGTTTTATGCTTCAAACTTAGGTGCGCAAACTATCCTCAAACGGCACGCGGTGCAAAATACTTCGTCCTAAGGTTACCTCATCGGCAAATTCGAGCTGGTCGCCTACCGAAATCCCGCGCGCGATTGTCGAGGTTTTCAAATTGAAACTTTTAACCTGATTGTAAATGTAGAAATTCGTAGTATCGCCTTCCATCGTGGCACTTAAGGCAAAAATGAGTTCGCTAACCAAACCCGAACGTACTTTTTCTACCAAAGTGGAAATTTTGAGCTGACTCGGCCCCACACCATCCATCGGAGAAATTTTCCCACCCAAAACGTGGTAGATTCCTTGAAACTGACCCGTATTTTCAATAGCCATCACATCGCGTATGTCTTCTACAACGCAAATCAATTCGTGGTTGCGCTTCGGGTTTGCACATATCTCACACAACAGCTGGTCGGAAATGTTATGGCAACTTTCGCACAACTTAACTTCCGTACGCAAACGTAATAATGCTGAGGTAAGAGCAGTGGTTTCTTCTTCGGGTCTGCGTAATAAATGCAACACCAACCGCAGTGCGGTACGTTTGCCAATTCCGGGTAAACCCGCCATTTCGTTAACGGCTTGTTCCAACAACTTCGAAGAAAATTCCATAGGGCAAAAATAAGCCAATAAACTACATTTTTAGCAGCCCGTATTTCCACAAAAAAACCGATACTTGTAACTATTTTAGAGAAAGTCATGACACCAACCACCATTTTACTTCTAATAACCGTTTACTTCGGACTCTTATTTGCCATTTCGTACTTTGTGAGCAAAAACGACCAAAGCAACGACAGTTTCTTTACCGCCAACCGCAACTCAAAATGGTATTTAGTAGCTTTCGGAATGATAGGTACCGCGCTTTCTGGCGTTACATTCATCAGCGTTCCGGGCCAAGTAGGAAATCCCGATATTCAATTCAAGTATTTTCAATTTGTTTTAGGAAACGCCATCGGTTTTATCATCATCGCAAAGCTTTTATTGCCGTTGTACTATCGTTTGCGAGTGGTTTCTATTTACAGTTACATCGAACAGCAACTTGGAACAGTTTCTTACAAAACAGCTGCCTCGTTTTTTCTGATTAGTCGCACTATTGGTTCGGCTGCCCGACTTTATTTGGTCGTTTTGGTCCTGCAACGCTATGTGTTCGATGCTTTTGGTATTCCGTTTGCCGCAACGGTATTGGGTTCGCTGTTATTAATTTTCGCGTACACCTACCGTGGAGGTTTAAAAACCATCATTTTAACCGACACGCTTCAAACCTTATTCTTGGTTTCTTCGGTTATCCTTACGATTATTTTTATCTGTCAGAGTTTAAACTTATCGGCAACCGAGGCATTCGAAACCGTTAAAAACAGCAGCTATTCCAAAATTTTCTTCTTTGAAGATTGGTTAAAATCTACATTCTTCCTCAAGCAAATTTTCGGTGGCATCTTTGTAACGCTTGCTATGGTCGGGCTCGATCAAGATTTAATGCAAAAGAATTTATCGTGTAAGAACATCGGCGAAGCACAAAAAAACATGTTCACCTTTACGGCGATTTTCGTTTGTATAAATCTGTTCTTTCTGAGTGTTGGCGCGCTCTTATACTTGTATGCCGAGAAAAATGGCGTGAGCATACCTATCGATTTAGCTACGGGAAAACCGCGAACCGACCTACTTTTCCCGGAAATTGCTTTTAACCATTTGAGTATAGTTCCGGCGATTGTGTTTTTACTCGGACTCACCGCTGCCACCTTTGCCACGACCGATTCGGCTTTAACTGCACTTACAACCTCGTTTTGTATAGACTTTTTAAACATGGATAAAACGGCTGCCGGAAAAAACAGTGTGGCTACCCGACACGGTGTACACATCGGATTTTCATTGCTCATGTTTGTGGTTATTTTGTTCATTTACAGCTACAACGACGATTCGGTGGTGAGCCTTATCTTCAAAATTGCAGCGTACACTTACGGTCCGTTATTGGGCCTTTACAGCTTCGGACTTTTCGTGAAAAATCGTGTAGTGACCGATAAGCTTACACCAGTAGTGTGCGTATTAGCGGTTGTGGCTACGTATGTAATTTCAGCGAACAGTCGGCTTTTATTCGGCGCTTACGAGTTTGCCGAAGAACTCATTATCGTTAACGGTTTGCTGACACTTTTGGGCTTAGTTGCGGTAAGTAAACCGAGAAAAGGTGAGGCAATTACGCACTAATTTGTGCGTGTGTTAAACTAAAGCTTCTTTTTTATTTGGGCGTTCCGGCGCCTCCGTGCTAGAAAGATATGTCAGGCGCCGTCGGGTCTTTCGCTGCCCCGATAGCTATCGGGTTTTTTTGCCCGACGCGGATCAAAAAACAAGATTTCCGCTGCAACCCCTAACGCGGGGAATGTACGCAAAGAGACGACTTATTTACTACAGTAGTTTGAAGGTCTTTAAGGAAAAGTGCTTCTTGAAATCGTCACGAGAATAACATTGGTTTTATTTCTATTTTCCCATTTTGGTTGGATTCTGTCTAGTGTCAAAAACGTCGGCAATTTTGACCTGTTTGTTTGTTGAATCGACCGAGTAAATCACTTTGTAGTTTCCGCAAACCAAATAATAATACTTTTCTTTTCTATTGGCGAGTAGAAGCTCAATCGGCCCTGCGAACGGATTCGTTTCCAGAATATTTGCTCCTTTAATTAATTTTGTGATGATTTGCTTAGCAACTTTGTAACTCACTTTAAATTTGTGATATTCAAATATTTCATCTAGTTTTTCTTGAGAAAACGCAGACCAAACAACCACGTATTTCATTTTCAATACTTTGATAAAATCTCACAACTTGGTTTACAACGATTGGCTTTGAAATCTGCTTCTGATTTATCTATCCTCTCGTTCAGTTCTTCTATCGTCATTGGCGTGATAGTATTGTTCTTGAAACTTGTGCTCGTTTTCAAAAGTTTTTCAAATTGGCTAATAGCTTCTTCACTTTGAATTTTGAGGAACTCTTGAATAAAAGCTACTTTTCGTGTTTGCAAATCCATAATCTATTTCACTTTTTATCAAAATTACAAATTAACTTTTGGCAATTGTTGATTGTGAGCAGATTTTTCAAAAGCATTCTCATCTTAGCTTGTTATGGCTCGAACTCGCGCTTTGCAAAGTATCCCGAATTTAAGGTATGCTTGAAAAAGTGAATTGCGAAATTTTCTGATTGTTTACTTATAAGATAGCGCAATCACGCAAGGATTTATCTAGCTTATTTTTTAAGTTTTAGAAGAATACTCCGAAGTCGGGAGACTTCGGAGAGCGAGTGGAATGTGCGCAAAGAGGCGATTGGTAGTTTAATAACGTATTTCCCAGCCCCGGGTGCAGCGGCAGCCCGGAGAAAAA
>NZ_NOXX01000057.1 GCF_002251775.1 Flavobacterium aurantiibacter | reverse complement strand
TAACATCAAAAATCAATTAATTTAATTTCACCCAACGGGTTAAATAAATAATTGTCAATGTAGCTGAATAACTCTGTATTGTCGCTGTCAAACACAATATTTGTAAATGTCTTTGGCATATTGGCAAAACCTAAGTATGCACCATAAAGTAAAAAAGCAATCTGTCTGTTGTGAATGTTTTTTGCAACAAGCATTTTGTTTATTTGGTCGTGTCCATTGAGCTTCATTAAAAAAATAATAATGCTTGCAATAACTGAATTATTAGGGAAAGTGAAACTGTCATTTTTGCCAATGCGATATTTATAATAATCTCGTAAGGTTTGTTTGTCAGGATTTTCAGGTAAATGTTCGCCAATATCTTTTATAATTTCTAAAATCTTTTGTTCGGAAAAATTACCGAGTCGTCCTTGAGGTTTAGCTAAAATTGAATTGACCGCAACACCTAGTAATTGTAATTCTGATTCATTTATACTTTTTGATAATGTTGTTGGAAAAACAACAGAAAAGTCCGTGTAGTCTTTGGAATAATTGAAATAATAATCAGCTAATTTCTTAATATCAATTTCAAATGAAATGTCTGGGAAATTGTTCGATTTGTTGTTTTTTGACAAAAAGTAATTCGTTGTTTTTTTTGTAATCTCGTGTAGATACTCGGATATTCTGCTAAATTGTTCTGTTATTGAAGTGTCAAATTGAGTGAAACCAAATTGAAAATTTCTTAATCGCTCTTCTTGTAGATTAACTTCTCGTTTAAGAATTTGATATTTCTGGTTCTCTTCACATTTTGTAATTAGTTGTTTTAATTCTTGTTTACGGTCATATTCCTCTGTGCCTATTTTAAAATACTCTCTTGTTTTTCCTTTCAATTCTCCCTTACGTCTTTCTTCTAGTTTAATGATTTCAAATTCCTCTTTTAAAGAAGTTATTCCGTTTTCGTATTCATATTGATATAATTCGCGTTTTATTTTTTCTAAAACTTCTTGCTCTTTTTCATAATCTCTTTTGTAGGTAGAATTTTTTTGCTTTGATAACTCATCGCAACGCATTTTGTTGAGATTATCAATTTCCTCTAATCTCAAAAGAAGTGTATCTAAAACATCTGATTGTTTGCTAAAATTATCAATGTATGATTTTTGACAATCTTTAATTTGTTTGCGAATATTTATTAGCCAAAACGCTGAGTATTCTTCACTTAAAACAATATCTGTATGAATACTTCCAATCGTGTTTTTTAATTTTGACAATTCAGAAATAAGATTTTGTTCTTTTTCTTCTAATGTTCCAATGGAGCCGATAACACAGCCATAAATTAAGCCTTTAATTTGATTAAATGCTCTATCATAAAATGGTTGAAATGCTGTTTTATCAGAAATAAGTTGTGCTTGATAAAATGCTGTTTTTTCAGTCATTTTGTCAATGACAATAAAGTCAGATTTGTATTTATTTGTTGTTTTAACTTCCAACAACATAAAAGTATTGTTTAGAAATTCATTCAACTTTACTTCTGAACTAAAACAGACATTGAAATTTCCCTTTTTAAGATAAATTGTTTTTGAATATTTAAAACTTTTTAAACCGCTTTTTTTACTTGACTTTATTTCAGTCAAATAATTAGTATCAAATAAAGTGTTTGATATTCTTAATAAAATTGGACTTTGCACAGCATCGTCAAACAATATTAGATTGTTTGTGTCTTCAATTGCTTCTTCGTTACGATTAACTGGATTGCCAAAATTGCGTTCTTCGTAAAAAGATATAGGCGAAATACTTTCAGTTGTAAATAATTCATTTAAGTTCCACAAATTTATTGGCAACCATAAATATTTTACTTCTGATATGTTTTTATTCTTTGCCATACTATTGACTAATTATATCATTTGGGTTAATGTCTTTTAATAGGCTTGTGAGTTTTCTGGAATATGTGATAAAAACTCGGCTACTTGACCTTGTCACAGCAACGTAAAAAGCATTTCTGTCTAAGTTGTTGTCATCATCTGCAAATGGAATGAATACATTGTCAAATTCGGTTCCTTTTGCACTATGAAATGTCAGAATACAAGGTAAGTCGTGGTTTGTGAAATCTAATGTATCAACACTTCTAAACATTGGATAGATTCCAGCCGCTTTGTTTTCAGGTAAATCTATAGTGTATCTAACTTGTGTTCCTATTCCTTTATCAGAAAATAGCTTGTGAACTTTTTCAATAATATCGTTATTAGGTAATAAAATTCCTACATCGTCCATTCCTTCTGTTTCAATTCTGCTGAGAATATATTGTAACTCCTCATCTTCGGATTTGCATTTTTTCACAATTGGTTTTGGAAATGAAGGATAATCACTGTTTCCGTTGTTCTTTTTATTCTGTGTAATTAAATCAAGATTAGGAACTGGAATCTTTTGAGCTATTTTGGCAATCGTTTTAGGTATTCTATAATTGAATTGTAAATTTTTTAAAGGGTATTTGTAAACACTTTGAATATTATCTATGCTTGTTCCTCTTTGTTTATACAATTGTTGGCTTGTATCCCCAAAGATTGTAATTGACTTTTTTGCCTGTGATATGAAATTGGTTCTATAGTCTTCTATAGAGAAATCCTGTCCTTCATCTATAATTAGATAATTTACAATGCCTTTATCTTTGAAAAGAAAGCCACTTGGGATAAAAATAAATTTTTCGTCAGTAGGGTTTAATTGAAAATTTTCTAATTGAATTTCTTTGAACCAACGTGCTCTGCGGTAAAATGTGTAGTAAAACCTATTTTCAACCCAATCATCGAAATCAACAGAAACTTCAATTGGATTGCCAATTGCTTTTGCAGGATAATTTTGAAATGTTTTTGTTTGAATAATATTGTCATATTTATCTTTTGAAACAAAATATCTGATTTCTTCTCCTGTTTTTAATATCAGTAAATCACTATTAAGCCCATATTGATTACCGCCTTTTAGACAAAACAAATCTCCCGATATTTCTATACCTCTGTTTATCCAAGACCATTCGTGAACAACTCTGTCTTTATCAAGCCCTAATTCGCTTAAACCATAACGTACCATTTTTTTTAGTGCAACAGTGTAAACTACAATAACGAATGTATTGTCGTTTGCCTGATTAGCACGATAAATAGCCATATTAGTTTTACCGCTGCCCGCAGCACCTTTCACTATCAAGTTGTCATTGATAGAAACTTTCAACACTTCTTGCTGTGAAGCGTCTGGATTTGTTATGAACCAATTGTCTAATCTCATATTTTATGTTTTGTTGTCTGTTTAATGGTGGGTCGTCCTTAGAGTGACCGCTAACGTTTTGCCGCTTTGCGAAGGCGGGGATTTTTAGCTCTAAACTCCATTAGATGCACAAAACTTGAATTTAGCACTTCACTGTCATAGAAGCACGAAACCCCCGCTTTTGCAAAACGGCTGTTAGCG
>NZ_NOXX01000044.1 GCF_002251775.1 Flavobacterium aurantiibacter | reverse complement strand
CACTTTTTCGAGTTAGCGACAGCAGCGGTTATAAACCAAAGTTTGCGCGTTATTAAAAAAGCGGCCAACTTTTATATTGACCGCCTTTTACTAATCTGGTTTTACTGTAATAGTAACTTCTTCGTTGAATTTGTACTCGCCTCGTTTATAAATTTCTTTATTAGGAAGCACAATTTCGTACGTATAAATTCCTTTAGGAACTTCAAAAACACACTCTTTGCCGTCTTTTTGAATTACCATTTCCTTTTTTACTGCATTACCTTCACTGTCTTGTTCGACTATTATAAACGTAAACTTATCATTTAATTTATTCCAGATACAGACACTAGCGATTGATTTCGAATTGCTCTCAATTGTTGCGGTGTTATACTTTTTTAAAGAAATGCGGCCGGCTAATTGAAAAGTTCCACATCCTTGATCATATTCAAAAAATCAGGGAGATAATTCTTAAAATCGAAGAAAAAAGCACACAGCTAAAAACATTTCTTTACTTCAACTTCAGTTATTCAGCGCTGTAATAAAAAAAGTAAGTGCCGTAGTGAATGAAACGAAAATCAAGAAAAGTGTCCAATAAAAAGGCTTAGAAATATTTGTTTGAGACTTTCTTTCTAGATAAGCATATACAGTCAAAAGAACTGTTGCAAACAGAGAAAAAACAATTGACCATGTAACATTTACCTTATCAAAAATATAAATCACCAGAAAACTGATAACCAACGATAGGTAGGCAATGTACTTTAGAATTACAGCATTTTTCATATTTTATCTTTTTTTAATACAATCTCTATACTCCGAAAGCGCAATATAATTAGCCGCTTCGTGACCGGCAAACACAGCAGCCGTACAAATTATCCCAGGTAATCCGCCTGCCGCGATAAGCGGCATACAAGCTTGATATCCCGCTACAGCCAAGCTTGCATTTAAGACCAATTTCGCAAGCCAGACGTTTCTACAATCCTCTGTAGTCACTGCGAATTCAGGCTGCCTTACAATTATCAAATCCTTAACAGCTCCTTCTAGTACTGAAATTACTCGGTCTTGCGAATAAGTGTTGAGTTTGTATCTGGCATTAATTGTCTTGATTAATAGTGCTTGGTTGTTTATAAAGTTCTCAAAAGAACTTCGATCAGTTTTGAAAATTGTATAAAACTCCCTCATTTCTTCTTCTGCTATTCGTCCGTCACTATAAATTCGTTGCAGTGCTTGCTGATCCGATAACTTTTCAATAAAGTTCAACGTTTTCGGGATTTGCGTTCGGGCGGGTTTCGGAGCACAAAGTTTCAATTTATTACTAAAGTTTATTAGAAGCACAAAGCTCCAAGTTTCCACGTCACCCCGCCTGTCGCAAAACCCGTGTTAGTGGCAGTTTTATTAATACGTTCTGCTTTCTCCGTCATTAGGAATAAAAACCTTGTCAGAAAATCCAACCTTTGAAACTTCCGTTTTTAATTGTTGTCGTGTTGTAGGACAATGATTTACGGCTTCCAAATGATTTGCAATTACTTGGTTTGGTGCATTTTTTACAAACTTCAAAATGTCGTCCATTCGCATCAATAAAGGCTGAAAAATGTCTAGTTGAGCAGTTCCGCAAGCCACGACTGAAATTTCAGGTTTTAATTGTGTTAATGCTTTATGTACATCGTCCGTATAAATTGTGTCAGCACTTAAATAAATAGACTTCTCATTTGGCATTTCAATGTAAAAGCCCATTACATTACCCATTGGTTTGGCTATAAAGCCGTAACCGTGTACGGCTGGAATGCCTTGAATTTTTCCACCTAAAAAGTCAGTTGGTTTCCAATAATCAACGGTTTGCGTTACATTTAACCCTCTTTTCTTCAAAATAGGCTCATCTATTACACTACAAATAACAGGAATTTGCCTTGTACGAAGAAAATTTTCACCAGCTTTGTCCAAATGGTCAGGGTGTAAATGTGTAATTAAGCAATGTGTCGTTTTTTCAACAATATTCATTGCATTATTAGGCAAATCTACAATGGGATTACGCTTCGGTTTAAAGCGAAATAACGTAAATGGTGGTCCCGCTGTTCCTTTTTTTCCAAGCATGGGGTCGATTAGAATTACCTTGTCTGCTGTTTCTAATACCATTGTGGCATTTCTCAAATGATGTACTTTCATTGCTCTAAATTTTAAATTAATTGAAAGCCACAAAGGTCTGTATTTAAACAGAGGTTTTCATTGATTCAAATCAAGAAATACGCTTTCTAATTCTACTTAATGTTTCGGGTGTAATTCCCAAATAAGAGGCAATATGATATTGAGGAATTTGTTGTAACCAATTTGGTTTAGATTGTATTAATTCATTATAATTCTCTTCTGCTGTATTCATAAAGTGTCGCATCAACTCTTTTTCCTTTCTGTCAATAATGCGTTGAAAAATTTCATCTACAAACAATTTACCACACATATATTTAGAAAGAAATTCTTGAAAACCTTTTTTTGAAATAACACGCAATTTAATATCCGTGATACATTCTTGATATTTATTTGTTGGATTTTCTGATACGAAAGAATAAAAATCGGTAATAAACTCACTGTCCAAATAGAAATTAATATTTTTTTCTTTGCTCTCATTTGAATAAAATTCTCTCACAACGCCTTCATCTAAAAAACGAAGTTCATTTTCAGTTTTTCCATTTTTCAATAAAATATGTCCTTTTGAGTAATGTTTTGAGGTAAAAGAATTGATAAATTCTTCCAAACCTTCTTTGTTAAAAGGAAATTCATTGCTAAAAAATAGGAATAATTTATCTTTTTCTGTCATTTTTCAATGAGTCTGATGTTTATGGTTGGTTTGAAAAATTGCCACTAACTCATTATTGACGAAATCTCTAAAGTCTTTGTCGCCTAACAAGTTATTAATGTTCTGCGCTTGACTGTTGACAAAAAGAAAAGAGAAAAGATACACTAAAAATAAATATTTCATAATTTTATAATTTACAATTATTAACAGTCCTATTAGTTGTTTTCGAAGACGTTTATCTAGTAGGGCTGTCTTTTTTTGGCTCGTTTTATCTTACTATTCCTTTTATAACAAGCCTTCAACAAAAAGAAATAGCTTCCTGTAAAACCAATGCAATTCGGAAGTTTTTGCAAAGTGTCACAATCGAGAGGGCCAGTCTCCTTTCGCTCCTTATCATATGTTTTAGTTTTACTATAAATAAGCTAAGTACACGACAAAAATTGTATTAAATTAATTTCCAGCTTA
>NZ_NOXX01000045.1 GCF_002251775.1 Flavobacterium aurantiibacter | reverse complement strand
GCTGGAAATTAATTTAATACAATTTTTGTCGTGTACTTAGCAAAATTCTTAAAAAAAAGTACATTGAATGCCAATAAACGTAATGATTGGCCATCATTACTTTTTATTGATCCGTTTGGTTATAAGGGTATTGAAACCAAAGTTTTAGCGGAGTTTTTAAAAAATTGGGGAAACGAGATTTTTCTTTTTGTGAATACTAAAAGAATTCACCCTGCTTTAGAAAACGATAAATTTGAGGGTCTTATGTATGATTTATTTCCTACCACATTTCAAAGAATTAAGTTAGACCGTAGGTATACATCTACTGTTACCGAGCGTCTAAACTTGATTATTGAAGGATTAGGTAAAGAATATGAAAGTATTTTAGGAGGAAAACTGTTTTATACGGCATTTAAATTTCAAGAAGAGGACAGTGATGCAACTAGCCATTACATCTTACACCTGACTAAAGGAGCTAGAGGCTATGACTTAATTAAAACCATATATAATGATTTTGCAAATGTCGGGACTGTTTTTGACGGAGTTAATACATACACATTTGATGCAAAATCTTATGGTAAAGAAGTGAACGAATTGTTTGATTTTAATTCTATCAATATCGACAATCTTAAAGAAGAGCTTTACAAGACTTATATAGGTAGCAAACTAACATCCTTCGATCTTTTTGAAAGTCATCATGTAAAAAATACGTCGGCGCCTTATAGCAGAAAACATTATACAGATGCACTTCGTCGTTTGGTTGATGAAAATAAATTAACGGCAGAGTTTACGGATGGGAGATCACATAAGGTTTCAGTAATAATTTCTAAAGATTGTAAATTAAACTTTATTTAAATGGCTAATTCATCAATTGAATGGACTGAAATGACGTGGAACCCCACAACAGGTTGTACTAAAGTTTCTGCAGGCTGTAAATTTTGCTACGCAGAAATTATGACTCGTAGATTAAAAGCAATGGGACAAGAAAAATATAAGCATGGGTTTAAAGTAGTAAAGACTCATCCTGAAACTTTAGCAATTCCCTATACTTGGAAGACAGCAAAAGTTGTTTTTGTGAATTCAATGAGCGACTTGTTTCATAAAGACGTGCCCCTTGACTTTATAAAAGATGTTTTTAAAGTTATGAATGACAATCCACAGCATGTTTTTCAATTACTTACAAAGAGAGCAGATAGACTTTCCGAAATACATGAAGAATTAAATTGGACTCAGAATATTTGGATGGGTGTATCGGTTGAAGATGAAAATGTTACGTCACGAATTGATTTGTTAAGAACTACCAATGCAAAAGTTAAGTTTTTATCTTTAGAGCCACTTATCGGCGCGTTACCAAATCTAAATCTTACGAATATTGATTGGGTAATTGTCGGTGGAGAAAGCGGGCATAATCCACGACCTATGAAACTTGAATGGGTAATTGATATTCAAGAGCAAAGTAAGAATGCGAATGTTGCTTTTTTCTTTAAGCAATGGGGTGGCAAGAATAAAAAAGCCTCTGGTAGGACCCTAAACGGGCGCACTTATGATGAAATGCCTACAATCAAAAGTTCAAGTATAAATGCTACACCCATTTCTTCATAAAGAAATATGGATAAATAACCTTATAACAAGTTTAAAAATTTAATTATGCTTTAAACGTCGATTTACAGATATTGTAACATTTGTAACAAAAAAACCACTTAGATTACTTGTTTAATTTTCCGTACTTTTTTTAAATTCAAGCCAGATTTTTAATCGAATTATTTAATATTAACTTAAAACATTAAAATTATGGCATCACAATTCGAGACTGGACACGCAAAAAATCTTGCAAATTTCCAAGAATTAACTGCATTTGTAGTAGGTTTTGGCACGGCCTACAATCCAACAAAAAATGCACTAAAAGTACCCCAATTAAATGCGCTTATTGCCGATGCGCAAAGTAAACTAACCGATGTGGTAGCAAAAAACACCAGCTATAACAATGCGGTAAACGAGAGAGTGCTAGAGTTTAGTTCGATAAGAGAACTAGCAACCCGTCTGGTAAACGCAATACAAGCCACCGATGCTACTGCCGAGAAAATAAAAGACGCAAAAGGCTATAACCGGAAACTCCAAGGCAAACGCGCAACACCAAGCGCTGCGGCACCAACAAGCGCCGATGCCCCTGCACCAAATAAAATCAGCGCCAGTCAACAATCTTTCGAACAAAGAATACAGCATTTCGCCGGATTAGTTTCTGTACTTCAATCGGAACCAAGCTATGCTCCAAACGAAAACGACCTGAAAATAGCCACACTTACAGCCAAGCAAGCTAGTTTACAAGCAAAAAATACAGCTGTGGCAACCGCCTTTGCCAACGTAAGCAGCTCCCGAATAGCAAGAAACAATACCCTATACAACGAAACCAACGGGCTGGTTGCTACAGCACTCGAAGTAAAAAAATACATTAAATCCGTTTTCGGTGCCTCAAGCCCCGAGTTCGCACAAGTAAAAGGTATCGAGTTCAAAAAAGTAAAAAGCTAATACTTACAAACACCAATCAATCGCGCTATAAAAAAGCATCTTAACAAAGCAATAGTTCTCAACTTCCCCGAGAATTATTGCTTTTTCGTTTGGGGTTTAGGCAACTGTAGTTCGTTTGTTGTTCGTGCCTCTTTGTTAACACCTAACTGTATTTAGATTATAAGTAACTGCAAAAAAATAATGAGTAATTGCAAATAGTTTGTGAGCAACTGCATTAAAGATTGTATTAACTGCAAAGGGGGTTTTACCTTTGGCTGTTTGGGTTTTAAGTATTGGTGTAACTATAAGTTTGAAAGGCTTGCTATCGAGTACATCTTAATTTCATTTCCCCTACGTCTTCCAGCAACGACTTCGCACAAGGGATTGCAACGAAAAGCCGCAGCTGGAAACAGCCATTGAAGCTTGTTTTGGTGTGGCGACTAACAGAAGCCGCAGCAAAACCTAGCTGAAAAGCTGGAGCACGCTGCGCCTTGAAGTGAAATACCAATTAGATTTATAAAATAGGCCGAAGAAAAAAGGTTGTTTTTGAGGCAGAACAATGCAAAAAAATGTT
>NZ_NOXX01000038.1 GCF_002251775.1 Flavobacterium aurantiibacter | reverse complement strand
TCCACTATTTGTATGCAAAAAAGATAGAACGGAACACGTGACGGCCTGCACAATTTTTGCGAAGCGACGACTCGTTTGCCGGCGCGCCCAAACACTTGAAATCATTGTAATAAAAAAAGCCGCTTCAGTTTTTGAAACGGCTTTATAAATTGGGTTATCTAGCGAACTAGTAACGGTAGTATTCTGGTTTAAACGGTCCTTGAGGTGTAACCCCAATGTAAGCCGCTTGCTCTTCGTTAAGTGTTTCTAACTCCACGCCCAACTTCTCTAAGTGCAAAGCTGCTACTTTTTCGTCGAGGTGCTTTGGAAGCATGTACACGTTGTTTTCGTAACGATCGGCGTGGTTCCACAACTCGATTTGTGCCAAAGTTTGGTTGGTAAACGAGTTACTCATCACAAAACTTGGGTGACCTGTAGCGCAACCTAAGTTAACTAAACGTCCTTCGGCCAAGATGATGATGTCGCGACCGTTGATGTTATAACGATCAACCTGAGGCTTGATTTCGTCTTTCGTATGCCCGTAATTTTCGTTTAACCAAGCCATGTCGATTTCGTTGTCGAAGTGACCGATGTTACAAACGATGGTTTTATCTTTCATTGCTTCGAAGTGGCGCGCCACAACGATGTCTTTGTTTCCAGTTGTAGTAATTACGATATCGGCAGTTTTAATTACGGTATCTAATTTCTTTACTTCGAAACCGTCCATTGCTGCTTGAAGCGCACAAATTGGGTCGATTTCGGTAACAGTAACGATAGAACCAGCGCCACGGAATGAAGCCGCAGTACCTTTTCCAACGTCGCCGTAACCACAAACTACAACACGCTTACCGGCTAACATGATGTCGGTTGCACGACGAACGGCATCTACAGCCGATTCTTTACAACCGTATTTGTTATCGAATTTCGACTTGGTAACCGAGTCGTTCACGTTAATTGCTGGCATTGGTAACGTGCCATTCTTCACGCGCTCGTACAAACGGTGAACACCCGTTGTAGTTTCTTCGCTCAAACCGCGGATTCCTGTGATAAGTTCTGGGTAACGATCAAATACCATGTTGGTTAAATCGCCACCATCGTCGAGAATCATGTTAAGTGGTTTGCGCTCTTCGCCGAAGAAAAGCGTTTGCTCGATACACCAATCGAACGACTCCTCATCCATTCCTTTCCAAGCATACACTTGAATTCCGGCAGCAGCAATAGCCGCAGCAGCCTGATCTTGTGTTGAGAAGATGTTACAGCTCGACCAAGTAACCTCGGCGCCGAGTGCAATTAAGGTTTCGATTAATACAGCAGTTTGAATAGTCATGTGCAAGCATCCTGCGATACGCGCGCCTTTCAACGGCTGTGAATCTTTATATTCTTCGCGAAGTGCCATCAAGCCAGGCATTTCAGCTTCCGCCAACTCAATCTCCTTTCGGCCCCAAGCAGCAAGCGAAATATCCTTTACTTTGTAGGCAACATACGGCATAGTAGTAGTACTCATTTTTTATCTTTGTCTATAATTTTCGGCGCAAAAGTACGATAATCCTTTGGAAATTGTCGAATTTGGTGAAAATTTAAGACTTGTTTACTGCGGTAAGCAATTGATAAATAACGAATTGATTTCAAATGCCACTATACAGTACGTTTAATTATAAGTCGAACATTCGCGTTTCGGTTTGGGACATTACCGAGTCGGTATCCGATTTGGCGGTGCATGCGCTTACGCAGAAGAGCCAACAACGGCTTGAAGGCATGAAATCAAAGGTGCACCAAAAAGGGTTTTTATCTATTCGTAAGTTGCTGGAAGCAAATGGTTATACAGATTCCGATTTGTATTACCACCAAACGGGAAAACCGCTGTTAACCGACGGAGTGCAGGTATCGATTACGCATTCGGCACAATATTCGGCGCTTGCTTTGGCCGAGGTTCCGGTGGGAATCGACATAGAACACGTTAAACCTGTGGTTGGACGCATAGCGCACAAGTTTACCAAAAACGAAGCTTGGTTTTTAGACGCTACGTCCTCCGATTACTTAGACAAACTCACGGTAATTTGGGGTGTGAAAGAAGCGATTTTCAAGGTTGTGAACGAGCCTGGAATTAGCTTTAATCATCATATTGCCGTTTCGAAATTTTCGTTAGACGATCAGGAAACCACGGCTATGCTCGATTTTAACGGACAACAAACAGGTTTTACGATTTATTTTGAATCGATTGCCGATTACAAACTGGTAGTTGCTACCTACATTTCATGAGTATTTTAGAACAATTGCTTGCCGCTAGGCAGTCGGGCGCCCGATTACTTGCCGTTTTATTGGATCCGGAGAAGCAAGGCGTTGCCGAACTGAATGATTTTTTTCGGCGCATCGAGTCGCTGCCCGTGACACACTTTTTAGTGGGCGGAAGCACCGGTAGTGGACCAGCCACCGATACGCTTGTTCGTGCCTTGAAAGCCCGTACTCATTTGCCTGTGGTTTTATTTCCAGGCAGCAGCGATCAGTTATCGGATGCCGCCGACGGATTGTTGTTTTTGAGTTTGCTTTCGGGTCGCAATCCGGAGTATTTAATCGGGCAGCAGGTTCAAGCGGCCGCCGTTTTGCGACAGGCGCCGTACGAGGTATTGGCAACGGCTTATTTACTGCTCGACGGCGGAAACGAGAGTGCGGTGCAGCGGGTTTCGGAAACGTTGCCGTTATCGCAAGAAAATTCCGAGTTAATTGTCGATACGGCTTTTGCGGCGCAGCTTTTGGGCTTTAAGTTGCTGTATTTAGAAGCGGGTAGTGGAGCTGCTGTGCCGGTACGGGAGTCGGTTATTGAACAGGTTTTCAACACGGTCGATTTACCCTTAGTGGTTGGTGGCGGCATTCGCAGTAAATCAGCACTTGAAGCGGCGTATCGTGCGGGTGCTACGATGGTGGTTGTGGGAACAGCCTTTGAGAAGGAATTTTCGGAATTTTAAACACGAGAAGCCTTCTTCAAATAGGTTTTCTGCGTTTGCCTTGTCGTTTGCAAATAAGTTTTGGTTTGATTTGGGCAGCATTTCCGGCTTTCGGCTGTATCTTTTTATTCCGC
>NZ_NOXX01000051.1 GCF_002251775.1 Flavobacterium aurantiibacter | reverse complement strand
CAAAAGTTTGAGCACCGGTTCGCCGGTACAGGATTGCAAACGAAAGAATGCAATCGAGCAGTTAAAAGCTGCGGCGGTTTACTACCTAAATCGTCAATAACATAAATAACTAAATTTACCTTGCCGGTGTAGCTCAGGGGTAGAGTGCTTCCTTGGTAAGGAAGAGGTCACGGGTTCAAATCCCGTCATTGGCTCAATTGATTTTTGAACACTAATTTAAACTAAGATTAAAACTAAGTAAAATGGCAAAAGAGAATTTTAATCGCTCCAAACCGCACTTAAACATCGGTACTATTGGTCACGTTGACCACGGTAAAACTACTTTGACAGCTGCAATCACTAAAGTATTAGCTGAGGCAGGTTTCTCTAAAACAGCTGCGAAATCTTTCGACCAGATCGATAACGCTCCTGAAGAGAAAGAAAGAGGTATTACTATCAACACGTCTCACGTAGAGTACGAAACTGCTAACCGTCACTACGCACACGTTGACTGTCCGGGTCACGCGGATTACGTAAAGAATATGGTTACTGGTGCTGCTCAGATGGACGGAGCTATCCTTGTAGTAGCTGCAACAGACGGACCAATGCCACAAACACGTGAGCACATCCTTCTTGGACGTCAGGTAGGTATTCCACGTATCGTTGTATTCATGAACAAAGTGGATATGGTTGACGATGCTGAGCTTTTAGAGCTTGTTGAAATGGAAATCCGTGACTTGTTGTCTTTCTACGAGTATGATGGAGATAACGGACCAGTTATCCAAGGCTCTGCTCTTGGTGGATTGAACGG
Organism: Flavobacterium aurantiibacter; assembly: GCF_002251775.1. Lineage (GTDB taxonomy): Bacteria > Bacteroidota > Bacteroidia > Flavobacteriales > Flavobacteriaceae > Flavobacterium > Flavobacterium aurantiibacter. The sequence goes on along the minus strand of NZ_NOXX01000051.1, from coordinate 2,232 downwards.
AGATGCAAACTGGGTTCCTAAAATCCTCGAATTGATGGAAGCTGTTGACAACTGGATCGAAGAGCCAGTACGTGACAACGCTAAGCCTTTCTTGATGCCAGTAGAAGACGTATTTACGATTACTGGTCGTGGTACTGTTGCTACAGGTCGTATCGAAACAGGTGTTGCTAACACAGGTGATGCAGTAGAAATCATCGGTATGGGTGCAGATAAACTTACTTCAACAATCACTGGAGTTGAGATGTTCCGCAAAATCCTTGACAGAGGTGAAGCTGGTGACAACGTAGGTCTTTTGTTGAGAGGTATTGATAAGAAAGATATCCGTCGTGGTATGGTTATCATCAAGCCAGGATCAGTAAAACCTCACTCAAAATTCAAAGCTGAGGTGTATATCTTGAAAAAAGAAGAAGGTGGTCGTCACACACCATTCCACAATAACTACCGTCCACAGTTCTACGTACGTACAACTGACGTAACTGGAGTTATTTCACTTCCTGCTGGAGTAGAGATGGTAATGCCAGGTGATAACTTGACAATTGAGGTTGCTTTGTTGAGCCCAATCGCAATGAACGTAGGTCTACGTTTCGCTATCCGCGAAGGTGGTCGTACAGTAGGTGCAGGTCAGGTTACTGAAATCATCGAGTAATTACTGTAAATAAATAAACAGAACCAGCAGTGTCTTGCGATGCTGCTGGTTTTTAATACGGGCGTAGTTCAAGGGTAGAATAGCGGTCTCCAAAACCGTTGATGGGGGTTCGAATCCCTCCGCCCGTGCAATAATACATCAAGAATATGTCAAAAGTAACCAACTATATATCAGAAGCTTTCGAAGAGCTCAGAACAAATGTTACCTGGCCAGAGTGGGCTGACGTGCAAAAATATACAGTAGTTGTTGCTGTTTTTTCTGTAGTGTTTGCTTTAGCGACCGCTGGTGTAGACAAGCTTTTTGAAGAAGGTCTAGCAGCAATTTTTACGGTGTTAAAATAACAGAACAACCATGACAGAGACCAATGTGAAGAAATGGTACGTTGTTCGAGCTATCAGCGGACAAGAGAATAAAGTCAAAAACTATATCGAAACGGAAATTAACCGTTTGGGTATGGCCGACTATATCTCTCAAGTACTTGTTCCTACCGAAAAAGTAGTGCAAGTGCGCGAAGGAAAGAAAATCACCAAAGAACGTGTATACTTTCCAGGTTACGTGATGATCGAAGCTAACCTAGCAGGCGAAATCCCGCACATCATCAAAAGTATTACTGGAGTGATTGGGTTTTTAGGTGAGGTTAAAAACGGCGATCCTGTGCCGCTTCGTTTAAGCGAAGTAAATCGTATGCTTGGTAAAGTAGATGAATTATCTGTAAAGGCAGATAGCTCACACGCAATTCCTTTTACTGTTGGCGAAACGATTAAGGTTATCGATGGTCCTTTTAATGGTTTCAATGGAACCGTTGAAAAAATAAACGAAGAGAAGCGTAAACTCGAAGTAATGGTGAAGATTTTCGGAAGAAAAACACCACTAGAGTTGAGCTTCATGCAAGTTGAAAAAGTATAATTTTTTGTTACAAACAATAAATCCGTTCGGCATATAGCTTCCAATTAGGTGTCGGACATAATTTTTAAACAATGGCTAAAGAGATTAGTAAAGTAGTTAAACTACAAGTTAAGGGAGGTGCTGCGAACCCGTCGCCACCGGTCGGACCTGCTTTAGGTGCTGCTGGAGTTAATATCATGGAGTTCTGTAAGCAATTTAATGCGAGAACTCAGGATAAAGCCGGCAAAATTTGCCCAGTGCAAATTACTGTGTACAAAGACAAGTCATTCGACTTTGTCGTTAAAACACCACCTGCTGCCATTCAATTAATGGAGGCTGCTAAGCTTAAATCCGGATCTGGTGAACCAAATCGTAAGAAAGTTGCTAGCGTAAGCTGGGACGTAATCAGAACAATTGCAGACGACAAAATGGTCGACTTAAACGCGTTCACAATTGAATCTGCAATGAGCATGATCGCTGGTACTGCCAGATCAATGGGAATAACTGTAACTGGGGAATCACCTCTTAAATAACAGAAGCAATGGCAAAATTAACGAAGAAACAAAAAGAAGCTGCTGCAAAGATTGAAAAGAACAGACTTTACAATCTTAAGGATGCATCTGCTTTAATTAAGCAAGTTGCTTCAGCGAAATTCGACGAGTCTGTTGATATCGCTGTTAAGTTAGGTGTAGATCTGCGTA
>NZ_NOXX01000063.1 GCF_002251775.1 Flavobacterium aurantiibacter | reverse complement strand
GCTTCACACGATTATCAGCCTAAAAAATGTCCATTAAGCCTAAAACCAGATAAATTAGCCGACTATTTAACTGATTTGCAGACGGACGAATTGGCTTTCTTCATTTCAAAAAGAGAAATAGTGTCGCAACTGGATTACCAAACCCTTCCTGCCTCAAAATTTGCCGGATTTACACCAGACATGGAAAAAGTATTACTGAATTTTAACCTAAGCGGAAAAAATATCCAGCAGCTTATCGGCGACCTGAAAGTAGCCAAAACCAAATTCCTGGCAAATGATGAAATTTTCCTGGTAAGAGTAAAAATGAGCCAGGTGCATCCAAGTACCAATTTCCAAATGGATATGCCTACAGGAAATGAACCGGGTGTAAATATTGAATTATTCAGACCCGGCGGAATTTTGCCTGCAGTAGATGATTTGGTAAACGTAGGACAAAGAATCTACCCAAGGGAAGCAGTCATCAGGAATGCAAATTCAATGGCCCACAATAATGATTGGAACACTTTTAAATCTATTTTTGGAAATAGTAATGTAACTCAAATTTATCCATAAAAAACAAACAAAAAATGAGCAATTATTCAAAAGCAATATCAAATCATGAAACCCGCGATTTTCTGTTAGGAAACGGAATTTATCTATATCCAGATAGTGAGCGTTATGGACTCCATGATATGTCGTTGACATTTAACGATATTCAGGAATATTCAAAAGAAGTGGGTGCTGCGGCAATGCTGGAAAGATTACAACACGATATTAAAAATATTTTAAGATCAACTATTTCTTCATCTGATTTTTCAAAAATAACAGGGTATATATTTCTTTGCTTAAGAGGTTACCATGAAGACGGAATATTTGATGCTGAACTGACCATTGATGAAGAATTTAGGAGCTTATACAGGGAAAAATTAAACCAACTCGAAGAAGGAGTAGGTCAGTCAATATCTGTTGGGAATGTAGAACCCACAGGATATACAGATGAATATTATCTTAATAATGCAAAAAGGATAGCTTCACTTATCAAAGAGAAATTTGGAGTTTCCCTTACTTAAAAAACAAATGAGTAATTATTCAAAAGCAATATCAAAACATGAAGAAAAAGATTTTTTATTAGGCTAAAATGAATACTTGAGTCCTGACAATGAAAGATATTGTAAGCATCAGACGCACATCACTTTCCGTCATGTTAAAGAATATGCTGTAGAAGTCGGCGCTGTAGCAATGGTCGAAAAATTAATGTCGGATATCAAGCAGATTTTGGTGGGCACTATTTCAGCCGAAGAATTTTCAATGATAACAAACTACATTTTTCTTTGTTTAAGGGGATATTTTGAAGATGGAATATTTGAACGGCACTGACCATTGACGAAGGATTCAGGAGTTTGTACATGCAAAAAAAGATGGAATTAGAAGACAAATTGAATACAAATCAATTGCCTGCCACAAATTCAGGCGAATACACAAATGAATATTTTTTAAATAATGCAAAAAGATCAGCATCACTGTGTGAGACCAAATTTGATGTTTCACTTACCTGAAGCCAACCAATTAACCAAAAGAAAAGAGAGTATTAATACTAAAAATAAGGATCAATGCCAAATACACCTGCAGTAGTTTCTCGAAGATACTATCCAAGATTATCTTCAATTGTAAGTCAGGACGACCTGCCTGAGATATTAGGATTTGTAAAAGAGGGATTGCAAAATCTTTTCGAAAAATTACACTATAAGGATTTACAACACAGTAAAAGCCCGAGTGGTGATGCTGCATTTTACAGTCTTTCCATTGTTTCCGACCGAATTGATATTGAATTGCCGGGAACCGGAATCTTCTTGGTTTTTAATCCGGATTTGACCGGCAGTGATTTTACAATTTCAACATTTCCGATTACTTTGGAATACCAATGGAAAATATTAAAATACCTCAATTCTTTCAACATTGGGAATTTTTCATACGATCCAAAAGATATTTTTGAAGTCGCCCTGAACATACTTGATATTTCAGAAGAAAGTGCTTTGGTACATTTTGTAAATGCTTTTGTAAAGCCGGATAATGATACCATAACACCATTGCAACAATTCATCAGTGATATGAATTCTGAAAATTCGGGCTGGAGTACACCCATTCCGCTATCGGCAACCGACATTACCGCTATCGTCGATCATATAACCGAGCAATCAGGCCAACTCAGTTCATTAGTGGCTTTCAAAAGTTATCTTTTGGAAAACGACCTGAAAGAGACCCTAAACAGGGTAAAATCGTTCTTCAGGGCATTTCTCCCATCAGACATCAACGAATACATCAAAGACATACTTATCCCAAAATTCAGGGTTACATTGCTGTTGTCTGCCGCCATTGAGTTTCCGAGGAACATATTATACCCTTACAAACAAAATGGAGCCATATGGGAAAGAGAACCCGAAAACAGTGGTGTAATGACCCGTTTCTATTTTGGACAAATGTTGCTCTATGCCGACAATCAAAAAGGAATAGGATATAATCTGGACCTGATAGGGGATTTATCGCCTCAATATTCTGAAATTGGCAATACCGGTTTGTTACTCCAATTGCAGAAAATCAAAATCGATATAAGCGATAAAGTCAATATTCCTGAAGCAGATGCAGATGGACGTCCGGAAGATTTCCGGGGTGTATATGTCGATGCTTTATCAGTAACACTACCTTCAAAATGGTTTAAAACGGGGAGCAATACTAATGAGTCTACCCTTAGGATTGGTGGTTATCAATTGTTAATTGGAAGTGGTGGTATGTCGGGTATCTTTGCTCTTGAGGCAGTACCGACACAAAATCCTTCCAACGGACAGATTATAGATTTTTTTTCTTCCAAATTCGATTTTATTTATCCAATTACTGGGTTAATCAATAATATTGTTACTAAAGAAGAAGAAAGTGTTGAAATTACGAACGAAACTGAATTGTTGGATTATTTGAATTCTCTTACCAATAAAAATTTATATTCATTTAACCCGTTGGGTGAAATTAAATTAATTGATTTTTGATGTTA
>NZ_NOXX01000105.1 GCF_002251775.1 Flavobacterium aurantiibacter | reverse complement strand
TCCACTAAATTCGGCGGCAGGATGGGCACGGAAAATAGAAAGAATGGAAAGAATTGAAAAAAAATGAAAAAGGGAAGAAGCTAAAGACTAAAAGCTAATTGCTAATCGCGTAAAGCTAACGGCCAACAGTTAACAGCTTAAAAAGCTTTCTCGACGATCGCTTAGGATATGTTTTTTGGGCGTTGGCTGCTGCATCTTTGAAAATGCGGGACCAAAACACGTAAGGCTCGACCAACTATTCCGTACCTTTGAGTATGCCAGAAAACAACTTCGATATCAAAGGATTAACCAACGAGCAGGTGAGTCGCGCTCGAGAGCAGTTTGGCGAAAATAAACTCCACTTTAAAACAGAGAACTCCTTTGTAGCGATCGTGAAACGCACCGCGCAAGAGCCTATGGTGATTTTACTATTGGCAGCGGCAACCATTTACTTTGTGAGCGGGAAAGCGGGCGACGGACTTTTTCTGACCGCAGCCGTTCTTTTTCAGGCATCTATTTCGCTGTACCAATTCTCGCGAAGTAAAAATGCCTTAGAGAAGCTAAAAGACCTATCGCAACCGCATTGCGACGTTATTCGAAACGGCGCACGGATACAAATTAAAAGCGAAGAACTCGTTATCGGCGACAGTTTACTTGTGGAAGAAGGAACCTTGATAACCGCCGATGGCAGTATTGTACACTCCAATGATTTTTCGGTTAACGAATCGGTTCTCACCGGCGAATCGCTTACGGTTTTTAAAGATAAATATAAAGACGACAACCGTATTTACGCGGGTAGCAGCGTAGCCAGCGGTTTGGCGATTGCTACCGTAACTGCTATTGGAAATGATACCAAATTGGGTAAAATTGGCTCGAGTTTAGAAGGTATTGCCGAAGAAAAAACACCGCTCGAAGTACAAATAGCAAACTTTGTCAAAAAAATGGCCGTTTCCGGCGCACTGGTTTTTGTAATTGTTTGGTTAATAAACTATTGGCGCACTCAAAACATACTCAATAGCTTGCTGCAATCGCTAACCTTGGCCATGAGTATATTACCGGAAGAGATTCCGGTGGCTTTTACAACATTTATGGCCCTTGGCGCATGGCGATTAATGAAAATGGGCATCGTAGTAAAACAAATGAAAACGGTTGAAACCCTAGGTAGTGCCACGGTAATTTGTACCGACAAAACAGGCACGCTAACCGAAAACAAAATGAGTTTAGCCCAATTGTATGTGCTGTCGACCAACAAAATTATCGATGCCAGCGAAGCAGCAGCAAACAACGAAATACAACTTGTGCAAACAGCCATGTGGGCCAGCGAACCTCACCCTTTCGACCCAATGGAAATGGCGCTCCACAAAGCATATAGCGCTGTTGCTCAAACCAACGAAAGGCCAAACTACAAGTTAGTGCACGAGTACTCATTAGCGGGTAAGCCACCTATGATGACGCACGTTTTCGAAAATTCGGACGGCAAAAAAATAATCGCCGCAAAAGGCGCTCCTGAAGCACTCCTAAAGGTTTCGGACTTAACTCCCGTGCAAAAAGATCAAATAACAACTGCACTTTTAAAGTTAGCTACCCGCGGTTACCGACTATTGGGCGTGGGTTTGTCGCACAACGAAAGCAGTACCTATCCGGAAAATCAGCAAGACTTGCCGTTTGAATTCTTGGGAATTGTAGCCTTTTACGATCCGCCTAAAAAGAACATTCAAAAAGTACTGTCTGATTTCTACACCGCAGGAATCGACGTTAAGATTATTACCGGCGATAACACAGCAACAACCGTAGCCATTGCCAAGCAAATTGGGTTTCGAAACGTTGAAAAAACAATTACCGGCACCGAACTTATGCAACTCGATGCCGCGGAATTACAAACTTGTGTGCATGAAACTGCCATTTTTACCCGAATGTTCCCCGAGGCAAAGCTCAAAATAATCGAAGCGCTGAAAGCAAATAAGCAAATTGTAGCGATGACCGGCGACGGCGTAAACGACGGTCCGGCTTTAAAGGCAGCACACATCGGTATTGCCATGGGTAAAAAAGGAACTGAAATCGCGAAACAAGCAGCTTCGCTGATTTTACTCGAAGACGATTTATCTAAAATGGTCGACGCTATTGCCATGGGTCGCAAAATCTACACGAACCTCAAAAAAGCAATACAATACATCATTTCGATACACATACCCATTATTCTTACGGTTTTCATTCCACTGGCTTTAGGTTGGCTATATCCGAATATATTCGCTCCGATGCATATCATTTTCCTTGAGATAATTATGGGGCCAACTTGCTCGATTATTTATGAAAACGAACCGCTGGAAAAAAATGCCATGTCGCAAAAACCGAAAGCACTCAGTAGTACTTTTTTTAATTGGCATGAACTTTCGGTTAGCATTTTACAAGGGCTGATAATCACAATCGGTGCATTAGCCATTTACCAATTTTCGGTAGCATGCGGCTACAATGAGGCGCGAACGAGAACCCTCACTTTTACGGTACTCATTGCAGCAAACATTTTTCTAACCGTAGTAAATCGGTCGGCTTTTTATTCGGTTTTTACCACATTTAGATACAAAAACAATTGGGTTTTATTTATTATTGGTGTCACAGTTAGTTTAGTAACGCTGTTGCTTTTTGTGCCCGTTCTAACTGCATTTTTCGAATTCGAACGCTTAAGTTATACAGATTTGTTTTTGTGCATAGCGCTTGCTGCCCTTACCGTTTTCTGGTTTGAAGGGGTAAAATGGCAGCGACGAGTAAAAGCGCAAAAGGTCAAAAAAGACAGTTTGTTGTAAAACTGAGATTGTTTTATTTGATTGAACCACCTGTTTTTTTGGGCGGCATTTCGCGCGTTTCACTACTTCCCGATAGCTATCGGGACGCGCCAAAAACGCTGCTTTTGTAGTT
>NZ_NOXX01000042.1 GCF_002251775.1 Flavobacterium aurantiibacter | reverse complement strand
AATTATAGATTACTGGCAACTCATACACGAAACGCAAACCGCACGCTTTCGAAAAGAAATTCAACTGGCACTTTTGGGTCAAAACACCTTCACCGGCTGGGAACAACAAGCCATTTCACGCTTGCAAAACAGCTGCGATTACCTTATTGAAGGCCGCGGCTTTGAACGCTGGATGCTGTGAAATTTCACGAGAATATTTTTGCAAACAATTACATCAAAGTTGTATGCATTTACTTGAACCTCCTTTAGCCTTCACACAATAGCAGCGTGTTAGCTGCTTATTCGGAAAATCCGAACAACCACTTTTTCCCCAGTAAACCCTCCGCAAAAATGAGATACTCATTGATGATATCCCTTGCTTTTACAAATAGAGTTGCCATATAGTCCTCGGTTAACCAAACGTTTTCACGCTGCTTGCCAACTTCAAATTTCAGGTTGCCTTTCGGGTTTTGATATATGATAATTTCGCTGTTCATGAATCATATTCGGGTTTTCGAGTCATCGTAATGACTGAGTGGTGGTGGAAAGCCTTTTTGTTCCATCAACTCGGTAAACGCTTTCTCCAATTCTTCGAAGATGAATTTCATTTAATTCTCTCTGCTAATTCTTCAAAACATACCGCAATTTCTTTTTCATCAGGTATAGGTCTATATGCTAATGCTGAAAGTTCAGTTTGATATTTTTCTTTGAGTTTTTGCCAGACGTTTGAAAAATCATTTACTAAAGGAGATTCCGAAGTCGCTTTAGTTTGCCAACCTGTCGGTTCTTCAAACATAGCTCTATCGTGTTGCAAGATGGTATCAAATTGTTCCTTAAACGAATCGGATGCCACAAATGCAATACACTGAGAATTTTTCATAAGATGATACAAATCGTAAAAGTGCCTTATCTTCTGAGAGATGCTTTCAACAGTATTTTCTTTGAAGGAAAATCGAACTAACGACACCATTTTTTCCACAAGCGTTTGTTCCTTGCTCAATACGTTAACTTCAAAAGGTTGGAGATCATACTGCTCAATGTAATTTTCATTGTTTGTTTGCTTCAAAAAGTCAAACACCATACTTTGAATGGTCAATCGTTGATAAGGAAAAGGATTGGCAAACGAGTTTACTTCAACAATGAGTTTGTTATTTGCATTACCTTTTTCAGACGCAACATATTCAAATACTGATTTTCTGAATCTTGAACCCTTACTTGTTACGCCCTCTACTTGCAATTCTTTTAAATCAGGCGTGATTTCTTTTTCAATTGTGCGGATGATGGTTTTAATTTCATTACCTGTTTTACCCTTGTCGTTGATAATGGCAATATCTACATCCTCCGAAAATCGCTCTAGCATATTGTATCCCTTCGATAGCGATGTGCCTCCTTTAAAAACGGATTCATCAACATAGCTACTTTTTGCCAAACGGCTTAACACCAGTGTTATCCAGTAATCTTTTTCTATAAATTCCAACTTAATGCCCAGGTGCTGTGATGCAGCCCTTAGTATTTGTGTAAATAATTTTATGTCGTGGTGCAGCTTCATACTACGTTCCATTTTTCTGTGGTAGATAATGCTTTCGCTGCACCGGTTAGTTTATACTTGGTTATTGGGTTCAATGACTTGAAAAGAGCCTCTGTTGTGTTGCCTTGCTGTAATTGCTCTAACAAAGCCCCTAACAAAGCCCTTGTAGCAGGTGGATATTTTAATGCCAGGCGAACCAAGGTATTGATTTCTTTATCCGTAAAGTTTTTGATAATGGCTAAAAACCGCTTGCACGATGCCTCTATAGTGGTATCAGGTATTTTCTTGATGTACCGAATGGCATCTAGTAACTGTAACAAAGGAATATTCTCTTTGGTGATGGTGTTTTTTTGCTGTACAAAAGCTATCGTATAACGTTCTCTTTTAAACTTAGGACGAACCTGATTCTTGCCTATCTGTATGATATTGCTTACTTGTGTAGTTAAACCTAATTGGTTGTAAATACCGTAACCTGTGAGATAACCCGTTATTTTTCCGTTTTCTTCCAACAAGTCTTTTACTACTTGTGCCTGATTGGGTTGAAGATTGCCAAAGGGCGTAACTTCGGGTTTGTAGTATTTTCCCTTGAATAGTTTAGCAATCTTGCCCGAAGCCACCATACGATTCAGTGCTTTTATTACCGCTTCTTTTTGATTCACCTCTGAAAAAAAGTCTGCATAGGTGAATACATAGCCCTTGGGTAGCCTATCTATAGTAAATGAAATGTATTCAGAGGTTTTCATCTTTTTACTGTGCTACAAATATAATTAATTTGTCCAGTTTATTAGTAAAAAAACTGGACGTTTTGAAATTTGATTGAATGATAAAAACTTCGCCAACGCATTGCGAACTTACTATAACTGAATGTTTAGATATTTTAACGTGAGTTCGATGTGAAAATTTAGGTTAGAAAGCAACAAAACAGTTAATTAATACCCGTTGAATCTACAACATAGACTCAAAGAAAACTTATTTTTGAGGCAGGACAATGCAAAAAAATGCCGCATGGCAGCGATACGGAAGATTTTTTTAAAGCCGTTATGTCTTACAACAATTTTTATTAAATTACCTTTTTAGTCTAATTGGTATAACAGACGTATTTTCTTTGGAATACCGAGGTATCTCGAAAAATAGACACAACGCAGTGATCGACTGTCTAATTCGTTAGCGTAAAAAATTGCAGGGTGAAATCGTTTTAAACTTTTTTAAAATCGCTCTTTTTTCAATCTAACAAAGATTTTTATATCGAACACACATTATTTTTAAGTATTCAACACGGGTGGCAGGAAAATCAATACGTACGACATCGATCACGTTATTCCGTTT
>NZ_NOXX01000104.1 GCF_002251775.1 Flavobacterium aurantiibacter | reverse complement strand
CGCTAACAGCCGTTTTGCAAAAGCGGGGGTTTCGTGCTTCTATGAAAGTGAAGTGCTAAATTCAAGTTTTGTGCATCTAATGAAGTTTAGTGCTGAAAACCCCGCCTTCGCAAAGCGGCAAACCGTTAGCAGTAAGTTTAGAAAGACTCCTCGACAAAAAAACTTGTTTCCTAATAAAGAAACTTTTATCTTTACAGAAACGTTTAACAAGTGCAGACACCAAAATTTAAAGTTGAGTTTTTAGAAGAAGCTTCAGAGTTTCTAGACAGCCTTGACGAGAAAGTTAGAGATAAAATCATCTACAACATCACAAAAGCAAGGTTTTCAAACGACAAAGAGCTTTTCAAAAAACTGACTGAAGAGATTTGGGAGTTTAGAACGCTGTTTAATAAAACCCACTACAGGCTTTTTGCATTTTGGGACAAATCAGAGAAGACTGACACAGTTGTAATATCAACTCACGGACTGATAAAGAAAACAGATAAAACTCCACAAGGTGACTTAGACAAAGCAGAACGTTTAAGAAAAAAATATTTTGAACTTAAAGACAAGAAAAAATGAAAAAGCAAGGATTAAAAACTTACAGCTTAGAAGAAATTACTGACAAACACATCGGTAAACGTGGGACACCAAAGCGAGAAGCTTTTGAGAACGAGTTACGACTTGACTTGCTTGGAGAAGCAATAAAACAAGCACGCTTAGAACGCAACTTGACACAAGAAGAGCTTGGAAGACTTGTTGGTGTTCAAAAAGCTCAAATTTCAAAACTTGAAAACAGCTTAACTGATGCAAGATTTGAAACAATAATTAAAGTATTCAAAGCACTTAACGCAAAGATAAATTTCAATGTAGAGTTGCTTAATCAGACTGTAAAACTAGCTTGACGACAAGAAGAAAACCTACTGCTAACAGCGGTTTTGCGTCAGGCGGGGTTCAGTGCTTCGTCTGACGCTTTTTACTAAATTTGAACAGTGGTGCTTCGAATCGAGTTCAGTGCTAAAACACCCGTCCGAACGCAAAGCCGCAAAACGTTGGAGGAAACCATTGACCAACTAAACGCAGAAAAAACTAAATTTGAATATTAATTTTAATTATTTATATCATGAAAAAAAGATTTTTACTTTTTGGAGCTTTAGCTTTAAGCTCAATTTCGTTTGCACAACAATTTCCTTACGTTGCAACTAGTAATGGCAACGCAGAAAGAGTTTCAAGTTTTAGAGTAAACGACTCCTCAACAGAGTTTTTAGAAATTACAAACTCAACAAATGTTGCTGGTCAATTCATTCCATCTCTATGGGCTCATCATCAAGCAGACAATAGATTTGTTTTTAGAGAATTCATTACAACAAATTCTGCCCAAGACAATGGTTCTATACCAATGATGATATACAGGGCAGAAATCAGAAATGGATTAAATTTGGGTGCGCCTAATGGTAGTGGAGATTTTCCTTGGGGTACAACTGCTTCAAATGTAGTTAATAGACCTTTATTTGCTTGGGAAAATGGAAACACTCAATTAATGAGGATACTTGCAAATGGGAATGTTGGAATTGGTACAACAACTCCAACTACTAGATTTCATACTTTTGGTTCAGTAAGATTTGAAAGTATTCCAACGGTAACGACAAATACTTATGTGCTTACTGCTGATGCAAATGGAGTTGTTAGTCGTCAACTTTCATCTTCTTTTGGTGGTGGAGGTATTACAAATGCTTGTACAACTCCAAATTTTTTAACAAAATCTGGTGGTAGCGGTTTAACTTGCAGTCAAGTGTTTGATAATGGTACAAACGTCGGTATCAACACAACTGCACCGAGTGCTAAACTTCACAATAACGGAACTGTTCGTTTTGAAAATTTGCCAACATCAACAACAAACAACACTTTTATTACTTCAGATGTAAATGGTAATTTAGCAAGACAAACAGTAACATTTGGTAATGTAAACAGTACTTGTTTTACAGCCAACTTTATACCTAAAAATAATGGAACAGGATTATCTTGTAGTCAAATATTTGATAATGGTACAAATGTAGGCATTGGAACAACTACAGCATCTAACAAACTTACTGTAAATGGTGCGGTACAGTCAATATCAAATTTATTCATTTCTGACATTATTTATAAAGAAAAAATTGCTCCTATAAACAATGCTTTAGAACTTGTTAACAGATTAGATGGTAAAACTTATAATTGGAAAGTTAGCCAATTTCCAGATTTAAACTTTGATAATAGACTACAATATGGTTTAATTGCTCAAGAAGTAGAAAATGTAATTCCATCAATCGTTCATACAGATAATTCGGGCAGAAAATCTGTAAATTACAGTGCTATTATCCCAGTATTAGTTGAAGCAATTAAACAACAACAAGACCAAATTACAGCTTTACAAGACCAAATTAACACTAATTTTCAAAGACAAAATAATGAGTTAATTTCATTAAAAAACACAAAAATTATAAGTGTTTCTCCTAATCCATCTTCTGATGTAATTTCTGTATCAATGAATATTGAAAGCGAAGTTACAGAGGCAAAATTAGTAGTTTATGACTTAAAAGGGTCTGTTATTAATAGTCTTACAATCAAAGATAGAGGTTTTGATATTTCTAAATCTTTTCAAAAAGACAATTTTGGTACAGGTACATATATCGTTACTCTAGTTGTTAATGGCAAAAGCATTGACAGCAAAAAATTCATCTTCAACTAATATATTTTTTTTTATATTTGTGCTAAGTACACGACAAAAATTGTATTAAATTAATTTCCAGCTT
>NZ_NOXX01000041.1 GCF_002251775.1 Flavobacterium aurantiibacter | reverse complement strand
GGGTTATTCAAACAATAGTTATACGGCGAAAAGCCCGGAAATTTTCCCGCCAACGGATAAACACTAATTGCTCGCTGCGGCGCGTATCAAAAACTATTTTTATTAGTAGCTTTTAAAACCACCTACTTTCAAGAACCTTTAATCGATGCGCTCGTAGTAGATTTCTTGGTCTGTACTTACTATTAATTTAACGTTCGATGTAAGAAAGTTGCGCTCAACCCTCATTTCAATTCCTGCAAGTCCAAATTCGTATTTGTAGATAAATTGAATAGCTTCCTCCAGTACTTCTTTTTTTATTTTATATGAACCTTTTCCATAATACGAACTCTCAAATTTAAAATTAGGGTAAATCTTCAACGTATCTGAGTTTTTAGGAACTTCGCCTTCAATATTTCCTGCGTAATTACGAAGTACGTATAAGCCGACATAATCAAAAGTTTGTACTCTAATAAAAAGAAAAAGTACAAATCCTAAAAGAGATAATGCGATTATTGTTTTTTTCTTCATTCTGTGAAAAAAAAGTAACGTTGATAAGTGGTGGTTTGTTTTGAATAGCGTTGATGTTGGCTACAGTGATTACATGGACTAGGCCAATTACGGATTCCACGTAAATGGTAGTAGAACGATTTTCTTGATTTGGAATCTAAAGCAAGACTTAAAATGCGATCACCGAGTTTGTAAAAGCTTACACTATAGCTGCCCATCATTTGTGCTTGATTATCGCCTTCTGGAGTTGTAATGACATCCCATAATGTAAAATTAACATCGTATTTTTTCTTTGACAATCCACTTTCGTTAAATGCTGCAAGTTTTTCCTGAAAAGCTAGATTTTGTTCGATCCAACCGTTTGCAGGATGGTAGCCTTCAAAAATGCTTTTTTCGGGTCCTGTTCCATCTCGCCATTCATCATATATGGTAGCCCAATTTACATTAAGGTATCTGTGTTTATAGTCATACAATAGACTTCTTCCATTTGTAATTTCATGCCAATTTCCTTTTCTATCTGTAACGTATGTTGTAGGCTTCCCCTAATTCGAACCGTTTATACATCAAATTTATGTTTTCCGTTTAAAATTAATACAATTCTTATAATTGGAAACAGTTCGTGTTTATGGGAAGCTTACAAAAGATGATGTACAAATTGATTAAGATGCCAGTAAGCCGTATTTCAGAAGTTTCTAAATTTGAAGAAGCTGACCGCAATCATATTTTTTCGGTTATTGATGCCTTTATTGCTAAAAGAAAAATACAAAGTATTATGTAATAGAAAACCCAGCTACTCGCTGGGTTTTGTGTAAAATTAGCTTTATGTGAACTATATTAATTATTATAATTTAATTAATTTCAAAAGGAACTACCTCCTTAAATTCTTTAAAAATATCTATTCTCTCTTTCCCTGAAACACCTATAAGTCTACCTTCTAAATCAATGTTGTACGAAACCTCTGTTTTAATTTTCATGTCTTTATCTGAAGAAACTTTTTTCAAATCAGTTTTATATTCAAATACTTTTTCCGTAACATTAATTAAATCCGAAGAAAACAAATAGGTTATTGTTGCCTGACCTGTTTCCCCATAAATATTAATTGTACTTTCTTTTATTTTCTTGTTAACATATCTAACTGTAGCTTCTACACCTTCTGCACTAACATTGTCAATGTCATAAACTATAGTTGTATCTTTTACAATATCATTACTTTCTGACTGTTGTATTGAATTGTTTATTGAGTTTTTTACTCTTTTTTGCTCTTTATTCTGACAAGAAAGTAACAAAAAACATATTAATATATAATTAAACATTTTCATTTTATTATTTTATAATTGGTAGTCCATTAGCATCTTTTGGTAATGCTCTTAACTCTTTAAGTGTCTTACCAAATAAATTTTGAAAGTGAGGTCTGTCTAAAAATTTCCATCTACCTCCCCATTCAAGCCCTCTACTTTCACCTATTCTACCTATTATATCCCATTTTTTTGTTTCCCAATTTAATTTACCATTCTCAAATGGTACTACATCTACAGCTAATCCAAAATTATGATTGCTATACCCTCCTCTTGCCTTTGTAACAATATTTCCTGGAGCTGTTCTCCCTTTTGCATATAATTTATCTTGTTCTTCAACACTTCTAAAACCATCTGTTACTCGTAAATCTATGCCATATCTATACTTAGCTTTTAAAATGAACGACTTCATTTGGTTTTGAATTGAAGGATGAAGGGTAGCAATTTTTTTATCTGTAGACTCACTTCCAGTACTAATATCTTCATATGCTTGCCAAGATTTATTTGCTGTATAACCTTCTGAGCTTAAAGTAGTCATACCTTTTGTTCCAAAAACATAAGCAGTTTCAACTGTATTTTCTCGTGCAACTTTATTGCCATCTTTGTCTGTATCATAGTCAACCCAACGATAACCATGTATATTATCATAATCATCTATTTTAACAACTTCTCCCTTTTTGTTTATTGGTTCCCAAGATTGACCATCAGGATCAATTAAATTAATTGGATTATTCGCACAATAAACATAAGGAGAACTATCAGGATACATTTCCGCCAACGGGTCCACTCCATACCAAAAACTAAAACGCGGGTCGTAGAAGCGGGCGCCGTAGTAGTACAGGCCGGTTTCTACGTCGAGTTCCTTGCCGTTGAATTTAAATTGATTATCCAAAGGTCCAAAGGTGTTTTGTTCTACAAAGGTCTCCCCAAAGGGTAAATTTAAGAAAAACTGATAGGGTTTCCCATTTTTAT
>NZ_NOXX01000084.1 GCF_002251775.1 Flavobacterium aurantiibacter | reverse complement strand
ATAAGTAGGTAGTTTTGGGAAGAGAAAAACACCTTAATTAGCAACTTAACCAAAGGCAAAACAAGTGTCCGATTTAGTAGATCAAAAACGCGTACATTTTTTTTAATGTAACGTACTGTCATGGAATAAATTACGAGTGTTTTTGAGAATTGAGATATAAGTGGGAAGAACTTCGTTACTTATTAAGTAATGCCTAATTATAAAAAACCGACAACAAATGATAACATCGCTATTTTTAAGACATTTCAAGATCTATAAAGGAATAACCTTTATTCCTATTTCAGAAGGATGTGGTTTTTCAAGCCTTATCGGTGAAAATGGTGTTGGGAAAAGTTCAGTTTTAGAAGCTCTAGATTTTGCAATTAATAGAAAAAATAACTCTGAATGGCCTATCAATAATGAAGCAAAAAACGAAGGAGGTTTAAGTGGAGCCAACATACCTTTTATAGCACCTATATTAGTTCTCAAAAAAGATACATTAAAAAAATCCAAAAAGGAAGACCTCGAAAATTACGAGAAAGCTATTAAACTTTCAAATTTTCTATGGAACACAAAAATTAAAACTAAATCCGCAGCACTCGATGATTTTTATAAACACAGAGATGAATTAAAACAAAACTTTTTAGAAAAAGAACATTTGCTTTTAATCATTGGAAAGAAATATAATGAAGCTGGAATTTTTTTTGGGTCATACCATAATTATATAGATTTTGTAATAGATAATCCAGCCATTAAACCCACAGAAGAAGAAATTCAACAGTACTTTAAAGGTTTTTACGAGTACATCATTTCACACTATTCCTACATCTATATTCCCGTAGAAACAGATGTTCATACTTACACGAAACCCCCCGCTCCGCAAAGTCTCCCGACTTTGAGGCTAACCTAAAAATACGATAGCAAAGAACCCGCGCTCCGCAAAGTCTCCCGACTTTGAGGCTAACCTTAAAATACTCCCCCGCTCCTCAAAGTCTCCCGACTTTGAGGCTAACCTAAAAACACCCCCTACTCCGCCCCTACCCACGCCATTACTAACAGCCCCCTATTTACAAGCCAGTCTCCACTAAACCCTACCCCACACCCCTTACCCCTTATCGAAAAATTTCTACAACGTTCGTTTGTTACGATTTCCGAACATTTTATAGCTTTAGGTTAAACATTTAAAAATTTATTTTATGTCGAACCTAACAAACAACCGATTGAGCGTTACCGCAACCCAAGCGCAGCTTACCGCTGTAAAAAACGCCTTGCAAACCATTAACACCAACTTGCCTTTTTTGGTAGGATTAACAGCCGAAGAGCGTGCGGCACTGCCCACCATCGATGTGAACAACAAAGCCTTTACCGAGGATGCAATTAACGCCGGAGCAAACAACGCCAGTTTGGTACCGTCGTATGTGTCGGTGGCCAATATGCAAAGCGATATGACGCTCTTTTCGCAACTCGACGAAGTCATTCAGCTTACACGCCAACTCCTCGAAAAACTCGAAGACACGCAAATGCTAGCCGGCAGCGAGGCATATACCTCGGCTCTGGCATTGTACAAACTTTTCGGATCGGCCGCCGATGCCGGTGTACCGGGTAGCGATGCCATTTACAACCAATTGCGCACCCGCTTTGCCGGACAAGGAGGGCGCTTAGCACCTGCAACCAATCCAGCGCAGTAAACGGTAAATCACACTCGCAAACCAAACCGCTTCCGCAACGAAGCGGTTTTTTTATGCGCAAAATTTTTATAGAAAAATTCGGACCATATAAACACATTTACGTATGCAGACGTATATAACTTAGTCGCCGACCTAGTTTAGTATGCCTAGCTATAAGTTTACGTGGTCGGCGACCTATTAAATTACATTTTAAACAAATAAAACATAGTCGACATATCAGTTTACTAGGTTGCCGACCCAATAAACAAGGTGCGCGACCCATATAAAATAGTAGGCGACCCTTAAAACAAGGTCGTAAACCTACACAACTGAGTAGTCGACTAAGTTTGCTACGTACTGATACGTACAAAATTTCGTTTTGCAGTATTAAAAACAACAGAAAAAAAATATATTTGTCACAAAAACAAGCTTTTATGAAATCTAGAGTCAATAAATATCAGTTACGAAAGGAGACGGATGCACCGCATTTAGGAAACTTCGTTCAATGGCATATCGAGCAAAACAAAATTTTGAAGCGAGGCGTAGCCGAAGCCTTACAAGTTATACCCAGTACGTTTAATCAGTATTTCCGGCAACATTCGCTGCAATTCACCATCCTTTGGCGCATTTCGCAAGCCTTGCAGCACAATTTCCTGATGGAACTCGGCGAGAAGTGGCTCAAAATTCCGTACCAAACCCAAAAGGAAATCGACCTGCAAAACCAACTCGACCAAAAAAACACCGAAATCGATTTGCTCAAAGCGCAGTTGCAGGTTTTTAGGGAGATACATGGGGTGAAATGAGGGGGGAGCCTGAGCTTGTTGAAGGCGGATTTTTTAGGGGAAGCTAGTCCCGATAGCTATCGGGAAAGACTACGTGACGTTCACCTCTAAACGTATCAGTTTCCCACCCTAACCCAGGTATCGTCGGTGCCTGAGCTTGTCGAAGGCAGCATTGTGTACATTGTGAAAAACATTGTGAAACATCGCGCTCCATTTTCGCTTTTTTCTATTTTTTAGCTTTTTAGCTGTTAGCTGTTAG
>NZ_NOXX01000097.1 GCF_002251775.1 Flavobacterium aurantiibacter | reverse complement strand
GAACCGCAACTGTGGTGGCGACGCCAGAAGCCCGCCGCAGTGCGCTTGAAAACAGCGGGTTTTTTGAGGACTATAGCGGAAGACGGGAGTGGCTGCATTAGAAAGAAGCGAGAGGCGAGAAATGAGTTCCGATAGCTATCGGAATAGACTTAGTAACGCTCACCACTTGACGTATCGCTTTGCCCGCCCGAACCCTCGAAAGCTAATAACGAGAAGCGGGAAACGAGTTCAGATAGCTATCGGAATCGTGACGTTCACCACTTGACGTATCATTATGACCGCCTGAACCCGCGAACAGCTATATGCTAACCAATTGGATGATTTGCAACTTCAATTTTTACAGTCAAACCACCTTCAACAACTATTTATTTAAACTGCGAATGTAATTGCGGGCTTTGACGCCTGACGGCTTAAGTTCTGATTCTTTCCACGGTCCGCCGTCGGAGACATCGCCTTTTAAGACCGAGCAGGTTTCTTCTTTGTTGGAAACCGACCAGACAATCCAACTGATTTTTCGGGCTTCCATCCAATCAATGTATTCTTGCCAAGCTTTTTCGTTGAGCGGACCGTCGCCGGTGGCTTCCATACCTGCCGATTCCGACACAAAAATCGGTAGATTCTTTTTCAACGCTTCGTCGGTTCTATCGCGAAGCCATTTTTCGTGTGTACCGGCATAAAAGTGCATGGTGTACATGAGGTTGGTGCTGCTGGTAATGGGATCGGCGGCAGGTAAATGCACGTCTTGATCCCAGCGTGGAGATCCGACCAAAATGATGTTATCAGGATCGTTTTTGCGAATTACGGCAATAACTTGCTCGGCGTAGGCTTTTACTTCCGGCCAAGTTTCTTCGTCGGGTTCGTTTACAATTTCATAAATCAGATTGGGCGTGTGTCCGTATTTCTTCGACAACCAATCGAAAAACACTAGTGCTTCTTTAAGATTGAGGTTATGGCTATGCCAATCGGCAATAACATAAATGTCGTTTTTAATTGCGGCTTTTACCACCGTTTCTAATTTCTCGGTAGCGTACTGCGGATTTTGCGTGTAGGTAAACTCGTTCCCTTCAATACCCATAGCGGCGCGCACAACATTACATTTCTAGTCGGTTACCAGTGTTTTTACTGCTTTTTGGTTGTAAAAACGCGGCCAGTAATTGTGCCAGCCAAAGCTCATGCCACGCAATTGTATAGGCTCGCCTGCCTGATTACACAATTGTGTGCCGATAACTTGTAAGGATTTGTGCTTCTTCACAACTTGAGCCTGACACAAATTGCAGAGGATTAGAGCTAGGAAAAGATATTTTTTCATGATTTACTTTTTTTCGCGCAAGCGTATCACACAAATATCGTGCGCTTCGATTTTAGTTTTGAGATTTCGTTTTGTATTTGCCGTTTTATTTTCGAATAGGAATTTGAACTCGTAAACCTGTTGTTTTGCATTGAATTGGTGTCCGAAATCCGGATCGGTTATTTGCCATTTCGAGAAATCGAAGTTTAGTTCTGCGGCCGACTCGCTTCTGTTAAGAAACGCAAAAGCCCATTGGTTATTGGCGAGCGGTTTGGCCCAATAGTCGATTCCATTTTCAAAATGAAACTTAAATCCTTGCAATCCGAGTTCGTCTTGATTAATAGCAATCAGGTCGCGGTTAGTGAGTAAATCGCGTGTTTGTTGGTTCATTTTAGTGATGTCGTTTCCAGCAATAAGCGGAGAAGCCATCATACACCAAAGTGCAAAGTGCGATCGGTCTTCGGCTGCTGTCATCCCGTTGCCCACTTCGAGCATATCGAAATCATTGAAATGATCCGGACCGGCGTATTTCCGTATGTCTTTGCGCATTTCTAAAATTCGTAATACGCCCCAGGACGACCAAGTTCCGTGGTTGTATTCGCAATCGAAACACGGGTAGATATCGCCGGAGATTCGCCACATTTGTCCGATATCTGTTGCCCAAAGCCACGGCTGATTATCGCCCCATTCGCACAAACTAAAAATGATTGGTTTTTTAGTTGCAGCAAGTGCATTTCGCATGGTGGTATAGGCTTCTTTAGCTTGAATGCCTTCGGTATTACACCAATCGTATTTAAGAAAATCGATTCCGAGTTTGGCGTAAAAACGGGCATCTTGATATTCGTAGCCACGTGTTCCCGGATAACCGGCGCAGGTTTTTGTTCCGGCACAGTTGTATAGACCAAACTTCAGGCCTTTTTTATGCACGTAATCGATGAGCGCTGGTAGTCCGCTTGGAAATTTCACGGGGTCGGGAACTAGGTTTCCGTTTTCGTCGCGTTCTTTGGCCATCCAACCGTCGTCGAGAACAAGGTATAGATAACCGGCGTCTTTCATGCCTGAAGCTACAAGGGCGTCGGCGGTTTTCTTTACTAGCTCTTCATTGATGTTGGTTTCGAAGGTGTTCCAAGAATTCCATCCCATCGGAGGTGTTTTAGCTAAACCAGCGGGTTTCTGTGCGAAGATGGATATCGAACAGCAGCAAACAAATATTCTAAATAGTTTATTCATAATTTCAAGAAAAAAACCCTGCAAAACAGGGTTTTAAAAAACTAACTCAATAAAAATTCCAACCTAAAATGAAATGAATTTATTCTTTGAGTTATCCAAATATATTCCGTATATTTATACCTGATTTA
>NZ_NOXX01000036.1 GCF_002251775.1 Flavobacterium aurantiibacter | reverse complement strand
CGGCGTTTTTGGCTGTGGGCTATTCGTTGCACTCGCGGCCGCGGCAGAAGTGCTCGAGGAAAATTTTTCATAAACTCAGTGTATTAACTGTCTTAAGATTCTTATTTCAAAAGTTGATTTTGTACCTTTAAAGCAGCGATAGTAACTCATCTTCTGAAGTTAGGTACCACCGCCACATACACGAAAATTAATAAGCGTGAGCGTTCCCTACACATATCGATTAACAACTATTATTATCGCAAGCGTTTGGCTTATAAACGGACTTTTTTGTAAAGTACTTCAGCTGGTACCACGACACTCCCAAATTGTTCAAGAAATTCTGCAATTAGACTACGTAACTGCGAGCGCACTTACGACTTTTATTGGCGTTCTAGAGATAATCATGTTTATTTGGATCATCAGTAGTTACAGAAGCAAACTCAACGCCGTAGCGCAAATTATTAGTGTGGCGACAATGAATATCTTGGAGTTTTTATTTGTTCCAGAATTACTGCTCTGGGGGAGACTTAACGCATTATTTGCTGCTGTTTTTATTGTCCTTGTTTATTATACCGAATTTATTTGGCATAAGAAGCTCAAACTAACAACTCCATAATGAAGTCGCTTAAAAATCACCCATTTGCCGTGGAAGCTTTCTTTGAAAGCTCCATTGTCCTAACTTTTGCTGTTCCAAAAGCACAGTTAGAAAAATATATTCCCTCTTGCCTCACGCTCGACACGTTCCAGGACAAGTGGGCATTTCTTGCAGTCGCAATGGTTCAAACAAAAAACCTGCGCCCAAAGGGATTCCCAACATTTATGGGAAATGATTTCTTTTTAATAGGTTTTCGAATTTTTGTTAGATACAAAGCAAATACAGGAAAGCGTTTAAGAGGCTTATATATTCTAAAGTCAGAAACCAATAAAAAGAAGATGGAACTTTTCGGAAATATTTTTACACATTATAATTACAGCACAACGGATATTTCTATTACTACACACGAGAGCTTAAAAACGATACATTCAAAAAAATCAAATTTCGAATTACAGATTGAGTCGAACGATGAACCTGTTTGCATACCCGCTGAATCGCCATTTAACGACTGGAAAACCGCAAGAAGATTTGCAGGACCACTACCCTACACGTTTACTGTTAATAAAGAAAATCGAACGGTTTTAATCATTGAAGGCGTTCGACAAAATTGGAAGCCAGAACCAATAAAAATTAAGCGAAGCTCATTTGATTTCATTGACAATTTACAACTCGAAAATGCTGTTCTAGCAAATGCATTTGAGATAAAAAATGTTCCATACTATTGGAAAAAAGGAAAGCTCGAAATATGGAATTAAGACGAAAACCTTTTCAAGGAGTTCTAAATATCATTCGATTTAACTGGCATTTCTATCTAATTGCTGGAATCTGCCTAACAATACTAGCTATATGTAGCAAGGAGATACCCGAACCGTTTCGAGATTTAGTTACTATTATATCATATATCACAGTATCGACAGTGGTAATTTCACTAGCTGTATCGTGTTACATTTACGATTTTTCAAAACTCTATAATTTTGACTGGTTACCTCCTGCCAACTTTAAAACAGCCCTTAACATTAATGCCGGATTTGACGAAACCAGCACACTTCTTAAACAAAAGTATCAACATATTAACTTAACAATTTGCGATTTTTACAATCCGATAAAACATACTGAAATATCTTTAAGAAGAGCTCGAATAGCTTATCCTCCAATAGAAAACACGTTGAAAGTTAGCACTGAAAAGCTGCCTTTTAATACACATACTTTCGATATTGTATACGCTATCTTCTCAGCTCATGAGATTAGGAATCACGAAGAACGTGAGTGCTTTTTCCAGGAATTACACAGAATTACAAAACCCAACGGTTGTATTGTTGTAACTGAACACCTCAGAGACCGCTTTAACTTTTTAGCGTATACCGTCGGATTTTTTCACTTTCACTCCAAATCAACTTGGAAAAAAACATTTATAAAGGCTGACCTAAAAATAGAAAAGGAAATAAAAACAACACCCTTTATTACAACCTTCAAACTAATCAAAAATGGAAGTACATCTTAAAATTATCGGGCTTTTATTTATCGCTTTAGCATGGGTACATATCATTTTCCCAAAGTACTTCAATTGGAAAGAAGATTTGAAACCACTCAGTTTAATAAATAGACAGATGATGATTGTACACACCTTCTTCATAGCTTTGGTTGTGTTTTTGATAGGATTACTCTGTGTTGTTGCTAGTAAAGAATTAATAAATACCAAATTGGGTCATATCATTTGCTTAGGCTTAGGTGTGTTTTGGACATGTCGCCTCTTCATACAATTTTTCGTCTATTCGTCGGCATTATGGAAAGGAAAAACCTTTGAAACCGCAGTGCATGTTGTATTTTCAGTACTTTGGGCCTACTCAAGTATCATATTTCTAGTGGTTGCATTAGGTTAAAAGAAAAACAAACTCTTTAGATAACTACTGCCGCACAAGGGATGGCAACGAAAATACAAGCTTTTTGGCGCGATTGAAGCCCGAATTTGGCTGGCGACCAGCGGAAGCCCAACCAAAAACGTAGGCTGAAAAAGCGCCAAAACGCGCGTATTGCAGTGAACAGCCCGACCTGCCGCT
>NZ_NOXX01000035.1 GCF_002251775.1 Flavobacterium aurantiibacter | reverse complement strand
TTTTATTGATTTTTAATCAATTATGTTTTTTGTCGTGTACTAAAGGAAAGCAATTAAAATCTTAAACGGACTAATATACTTGTAGTTCTGAACCATGGATTGATTGCTTTAGGAAGTCTCTCGCTGCGGAAGACTTCTTGCTGATTTTGGGCGTTCGTAAAAACAAAATCGTTGCGTTGTAATTAGAAAATTCTGGTAACTAGTAGATTCATAACGCATTAAGTGGTTAAGCTTGAGCGCACGAATCGTGTACTAAAATTACTACATTTTTCCGTTCGTTTTTTAGTGAAGACAATTATTACTTCGATCGTCTTTCAATATCAAAATTCGAAAACAAGCTTTAATCATACGAACTCAATCTGTGGTGGTATTTGAGCGTTTAATGTGGAAGAAAATTACTTAAACGGATTATGAAAAATAGATTTTCCGTGTAACGCTGTGACAAAAGAGTAGATTGCTAAAATTAGATAGAGAGAAGAAATAAAAATTGTTGCTTTGGTATTTTTTAGAACATAGTACGACAATACAGGTAAAATTTGTAAGGCATGCATACCGATAAAGTGCGCTACTCTTAAGTCGCCAACGGTTTTACTCCATCCTAAGATAAAGAGGTTAGAATTGTCGTTTTCTAGACCTACAGAATGACTCATTCTTGCACCCATTGCAAAGCCTTGAAAAGAGAAGATTACAAAAATTATAAGACTAAAACGGATTGCCCATACATAGTAACTCGGAAGATCTGGGAACGATTGCGTAAAAAACAGTATACCAACGTATGCGGTGTACAGCGTAACTAAAGTTGCGGCCACAGCCATTAATGAAAACATCAGTGCATAAAACGGAGTAGAAGTGTTGAAATGAGAAGTACTTCCTTTACTAGCCATTATGGCTATATAGATAATTTCAAAACTCATCAAAAAAATAACCAATACGTTGAAGAGACCTACGTT
Source organism: Flavobacterium aurantiibacter (assembly GCF_002251775.1). Classification (GTDB taxonomy): domain Bacteria; phylum Bacteroidota; class Bacteroidia; order Flavobacteriales; family Flavobacteriaceae; genus Flavobacterium; species Flavobacterium aurantiibacter. The sequence goes on along the minus strand of NZ_NOXX01000035.1, from coordinate 1,649 downwards.
AAAACCTTGAAGATAATAGCAATACCAAGCCATTGCCCAAGAAAAAAGGAAAGTTGAAAAAGCAAACTTTAGAGGTTTGAGATAAGCGTTGACTTGATATACTTGCGTGTTTGTAGTTTTTGACAGGATAAAGCATACTAGAGCAAAAAACAGACAAATAGCACCAAAATAGAACAGGGTTTCATTTCGCGTTTTGAGTTCTAAAATGAATTCTTTCATACTTTTTACTTCATTAACAAATAAGGATGGTATTTAAACTTTTGAATCTACTTTGTTTTTGATAGATCCAAAAAGCCACCTAGATTGAGTTGAATATAGAAAGTACCTAATTGATCACTCAGACCCGTATTTGTGCCTTCAACTTTATTTTCCCATTCCGTTTCGCCAGCAAAAGGAAGCATATAACCCACTTTTATTCCGGTGAAGAGTCCGTTTTTTCCAACAGCTCTAACGTTTATTCCCAAATTTCCCAACAATTGGTTATTTGTTAAGTTTTGAAACGAGTTTGTTGTTTTGTTCTGTGCAATTAATTGATTGTTACTTAATACCAATCCCAAGTTTGGCTCGAATTTCCATTTTTTGTTTGTTGAAAGATTGTAGCCAAACCATAATGTATTGGTAAATCCCGTTAGCTGCACTGCTCCGTAACTGTTGTTTTTCTCACCATTTGAATACAAGAATTCAAAGCCTATCACGTAGTTGTTTTTTGTCCATGCGCTGCCGGCGCCAATCGAAAACGAGAACAATTCAGGATCAACGTCTGCAGCAAAATGCCTTTCGAAATTATTGTATCTCGTTCCTATTATCGCACCAAAGTAGATGCCACTTTCTTTATTGTCTTGTGCTTGAACTACACAGGCAGTGATTAGAAAAAACACAGTTAATATCAATTTTTTCATATTTCTATTATTTAGTTGGCTTGACTCGCTAAGTTTTTTTTGATTTTCATCATGATGAAGTCGGGAGTTACGCGCGGTAAATTGGAGATAAACCAATTGTTAAATCCGACTATTTTTTTTGGTTTGTTATTAAATAATAATTCAATTGCTTTTTGCGCTATCAGTTCAGGTTTAACTGGTTTGTTCACCTTGTAAGCATTTGTTTTTGCCATTTGTGGTGTGGTAAATCCAGTGTCAATTGGTCCGGGACAAAGAGCTTTTACTTGGACGCCCGTACCCACCAATTCGGCATTTACAGTTTCAGAAAAAGCTAGTACAAAAGCTTTAGTTGCCGAATAAACCGCGTAGTAGGGAAAGGGTAGAAATGAAAGCAGGGAAGCGATGTTCATGATACTTCCAGCTCCTTTTTGGACCATTTCTTGAGAAAAAAGTTTTGTTAGAACTACCAAAGAGGAGCAATTTAGCTCTATCATTTCTAGTTCTTCTTGTAGCGATGTGCTAGTAAATTCGCCGTAAACTCCGATTCCGGCATTGTTTATGAGATGACTCACATGCAATTTGTTTTTTTTAACTTCTTCAAAGAGTGATTCAGCATTACATGCCTTTGATAAATCTCTTTGATAAATCGTTACTTTAATGCCGTACGTTAGTTCTAAATCGGTTTTTAACCGCTGTAAACGTTCGTAATTTCTCGCGACTAAAATTAAACTAAGTACACGACAAAAATTGTATTAAATTAATTTCCAGCTT
>NZ_NOXX01000086.1 GCF_002251775.1 Flavobacterium aurantiibacter | reverse complement strand
CATTTATCTGTTTTCTGACCGCAATTTTTAAATCGAACTCAGGTTTGAAAAAATAATCACACGCGGCGGGAACGCCCAAATAAAAACGAAATCGAACGAAAGCAATCGTTTTTGGGTGTTGCTGATGAGAATAAATTGACTCTTAAAATTCAGACTTTGATTTTTAAATCACTTCAATATCTTTGTTCAAACACAAAACAGATGAAATCACTTTATACGTTCGCTTTTCTTCTCATTTTTGCTGTAACGGCCAGCGCGCAAACCAAGCCTAAAGTTAAAGGTTCGAAAATTGTTAAGATTGAAAAAAAGGAAGTTGAGGCGTTTAACAAAATTGAAATTGCCGACGATATCGAAGTGTCGCTTATTTCGGCAGCAACGCCAGGAATTGAGCTGGAAGCCGACGATAATTTGCAAGATGCGCTCGATTTAAAACTAAACGGAGGAACGATAGTAATATCGACCAATAAAATTCCAACCGGTTATAAAGCGTTTAAAATCAGAATTATGTACGACCCGTCGCTCGAGTTAGTCGTAGCGCGCTCGACCGCCGTTGTAAATGTGCTGGAAACGATAAAAGTAGGTTCTATTCGCTTTGAAATAAACGATAAAGCCAAACTTTTCTTGAATTCGGAAGCGGAGAAAATAAGTGTGCAACTGGATAACGACGCGATGGCCGAACTGAACATCAAAGCCACCGAATGCAGCCTTACGGCACTTAAAACGACCTCGGTGAAAGCACTAATCAACACGGCGACGCTGCAAACCGATTTATACCAAAAAGCGATTGCTAAACTGGAAGGCGACGCCGAGCTTGCCAAATACCGACTCGACAACAACAGCGCTTTAACGGCAAATAATTTAACGGCTCAGGCAGTCGAAATTGCTACCGAAGCGTTTAGCGAAGCCAGTATTCACGCGGCAAAAACCTGCGAAATAAAAGCTTCTGGGAAATCTGAAATTAAACTGTACGGCACACCCAAAGTGGATTTAGCACTGTTTGCCGATAGCGCGAGCTTGTTTAAGAAGGCGGAGAAATAAAAAAATCGCTTCAAGTTTAAACCCAAAGCGATTTTCTAGAAAATATTTATTGCGTTTTACTCCAACGAAGCCAAGTAACGTTCGGCATCGAGCGCAGCCATACAACCCGTTCCTGCCGCGGTAATAGCTTGGCGGTACACCTGATCGGCGGCATCGCCTGCAACAAAAACGCCTGGAACATTGGTTTTCGAGCTACCTGGTACATTTAAAATATAGCCGGTTTCGTCTAAGTTCAAGTAATCTTTAAAAATGGCCGTGTTTGGTGTGTGTCCGATAGCCACAAAGAAACCGGTTGCCGGAATAGTGATGGTTTCGTTGGTGGTTTTGTTCAAGGCGGTAACTCCTGTCACTACGTTTCCATCGCCCAGAACTTCGAGGGTTTCGGTATGCATTAAAATCTCGATGTTTTCGGTTTTGCGCACGCGTTCTTCCATGATTTTCGACGCGCGAAATTTCTCGCTGCGCACCAACATCGTTACTTTTTTACACAGTTTTGATAAGTAGTGCGCTTCCTCACAAGCCGAGTCGCCCGCACCTACAATAACAACTTCTTGATTGCGGTAGAAAAATCCGTCGCATACCGCACAGGCCGAAACGCCGCCACCTTGTTGCAAGTAGCGTTGTTCGGAGGGTAAGCCCAGGTATTTTGCCGAGGCACCGGTACTTATAATCACGGTTTCTGCATGAATCTCGATCGTATCGTTTACCCAAACTTTGTGTAGAGGTCCGCTAAAATCAACTTTCGTAACCCAGCCGTCGCGCACTTGTGTACCAAAGCGTTCAGCTTGTTCTTTAAGTTGCACCATCATTTCGGGTCCGGTTACGCCGTGCACGTAGCCCGGGAAATTTTCCACTTCATTGGTTGTGGTAAGTTGCCCGCCGGGTTGCATTCCTTGATATAAAACGGGGTTCATATTGGCGCGCGACGCATAAATTGCTGCTGTGTAGCCCGCAGGTCCTGAACCTATAATGAGACATTTAAGATGTTCTGCCATAAAAATAAATTTAGAGTTGCAAATGTAAAATTACCCGTGATATGAAATTCAAAAAAGCAATCAGATATATCTATTTGTTGATAAGAAAAGTTTCGTGAATTGGTATTTGGGCGTTTCCGCCGCTCGTTTAGTGGAATTCTGGTGCGGCGGTCGGTTCCTTCGCTGCTAGTCCGCAAAAATTTGTGCGCAAAACGGCGGCACAACCGGGCTTCTTGGGTCGCCCGTTTG
>NZ_NOXX01000037.1 GCF_002251775.1 Flavobacterium aurantiibacter | reverse complement strand
TATTTTTCTACTTTTAAACAGTTCGATTTAATGGGAAGCTTACATTACGACTTATGACTTACGACTTTCTGACTTACGACTTTCCTTACCAAATCTTCACGCGTTGGTTCGGAGCGAGGTATAAGGAATCGCCGGGTTTTACGTTGAAGGCTTCATAGAATTCAGGGATGTTGCGCACCACACCATTGATACGGAATTTGGCAGGGGAGTGCGGGTCGGCAGCAATTTGCGTGCGTAAGGCTTCGGGACGGGATTTGTCCAACCAAACTTGACCCCAACCCAAAAATACACGTTGAATGCCCGTAAAGCCGTCCAAAACAGGGGCTTCTTTACCGTTCAAACTCATTTTGTAGGCTTTCAAGGCAATGCTCAATCCGCCTAAATCCCCAATGTTTTCACCCAAAGTAAAGCCGCCGTTGACGTTCAAACCAGGCAACGCTTGGAACGAATTGTATTGTTCGACCAAGGCTTTTGTACGTTGGTTAAAGGCTTCCAAATCGCTTGGCTTCCACCAGTTGCGCAATTTACCGTCGCCGTCAAACGCGCTGCCTTGATCGTCAAATCCGTGTCCGATTTCGTGGCCAATCACCGCTCCAATACCGCCATAATTTACCGCATCATCGGCATTCATGTCAAAGAAGGGGGGTTGTAAAATTGCCGCTGGGAACACAATTTCATTCACCGAAGGATTGTAATACGCATTGACCGTTTGTGGCGTCATGCCCCACTCGGTGCGGTCTACGGGTTTTCCTAATTTGGCCAAATTTCGGTTGTACTCATAAGCAGCACAACGCTGTAAGTTGCCATACAAATCGTTTTTGGCAATGGTCAATGACGAATAATCACGCCATTTATCGGGGTAGCCAATTTTAATCACAAACTTATCAACCTTTTTCAAGGCTTCTTTCTTGGTGGCTTCACTCATCCAATCCAATTTTTTGATGCTTTCGGCATAGGCTTTCAGAAGGTTTTTCACCATCAGGGTCATACGCTCCTTGGCTTCGGGAGAGAAGTGTTTTTCGACATATAATTTGCCAATCATTTCTCCCAAACCACCACTTACGGTTTGTACCGCGCGCTTCCAATCGTCGCGTTGTTTTTCGGTTCCGCTCAATACTTTGCCAAAAAACTCAAAATTTTGTTGATCCAATGCAGTAGTCAACGATGTGGCTGCACCGTTCAACACCGACCATTTTAAATAGGTTTTCCATGTAGCGATAGGGGTGGCCGTGTACAATTGCGCCAATTTTTTCATGTACGCCGGTTGGGCAATGATAATCGACTGTTCTTTTGCCATTCCCGCTTTGTTGAGGTAGGTTTTAAAATCAAAACCGGGCATCAATCCCGCCAAGTCTGCCACTTTAAATGGATTGTTTAGTTTTTTTGTATCGCGGTTTTCTTCTTTGGTAATGTGAATTTTGGCAATTTCGGTTTCCAAGGCAACAATGGTCGCGGCCTCGGCTTGGGCATTGGTAAACTGCGCCAAGGTGAGCATTTTTTGAACATGCTCGGTATAGGCTTTGCGAATTTGCATCATTTCAGGAGCCGTCGAAAGGTAATAATCGCGATCGGGCAAACTCAATCCCCCTTGCCAAGTCATGATGACATTTTTGTTGGGATTTTCAAAATCCGTGCTGACAAATACCCCAAAAGGCGCTGAGATTCCTTGGCGGTTGGCTTCACCCAAATACGCAGCGAGCGCGGCATGGTCTTGAAGCGCATCGATTTTCTTCCATTCGGGTTGAATCGGACTTAATCCTTTGGCATCACGCCCTTTACGGTCCATGTATGAGGCATAAAAATCGCCAATTTTTTGTTCTTCCGAACCTTCAGCACTGTTGCTTTTGGCCGCAGCTTGAATAATTTCTTTGACGTCTTTTTCCGATTTGTCCAACAAGATATCAAAAGCGCCATACGATGATTTATCGGCAGGAATTTTGGTTTTTCGATTCCAATTTCCGTTGACATACGCGTCAAAATTGTCGCCGGGATTTACTAATGTATCCATGTTGGTTTTTGTGATACCAGAATGTAATGTTTCTGTTTTTTGGCACGAAATAGCTAAGGCTGTCAATACTAAAACAGGGAAAATAAGTTTTTTCATAAAGCAGAATTTAATACAGATTGAAATTATTAGTGGTTGAAGTAATGGATTTGTTACAATATATAGTTTAACAGCGAAGTTCTAAGTACACGACAAAAATTGTATTAAATTAATTTCCAGCTT
>NZ_NOXX01000100.1 GCF_002251775.1 Flavobacterium aurantiibacter | reverse complement strand
CTATGGTCGCCGTTTGTAACCCAATTCACACAGCCTTTTTGTACTGCGGGCTGCCGCTGCAGTCGGGGCTAGGCAAACATCTTTGATTATAAACGTTCGAAAAAGCCGACTATTTTTAGCACGGATGGCCCCCGAGGCTTTAGCTGAAGAGAGGAAGTAAATCAGCGCTAATGGATTACTTTCGACACGGAATACAAATCCGCGCTATCGTTGCGTTGGGAACATCCGCGCCATCTGGGTTTGTCGTAACTGTTACTGCTGCGTGTTTTCGAGCTTTCGCACGGATTTCAAATCCGCGCGATTGGGGTGTTTATTTTTAATCGGTGCTCGGCAAACCTCCTGCGGTAGTTTCATCTAATATTTTTATCAAACTATCTTTTTCGTCCCAGCCAAAACTCAAGAGTCTGTTAGCCAAATGCTTTTTATTGTCCATAAGAACCACGTTTCATTTATTCAGTCTGTACTTGCCCTCCATTCGTGCTCCACGTTAGCTAGTTGCTGTCGGGGCTACGAGGTGAGTAGACTTAGATAAGTTCATCACCAACCTATATAAATTACCGTGTTAAAGTCTATAATTCAGTTCATCACTAACTTTGATACATTACCCAGATTTCGGAACGAAGATTTAGTCAACTTTTTGAAGAGTTCCCTGCTTTGCTTCTTCATTAAAAGATTCCTTCAAAAGTTCAAAGAATTCAGCATCTGAAGGGTACTTTTTCTTCAGAGCATTAAGATCTTTGCTAATCTCTTCTTTCTTCAGCAATTTTGATTTCACGAAAAACAAATCATAGTATGCTTCTTTGTCAATAGATTTACTTTTTTCAATAAATTGTTTTATTGATTCAATCGATTGCTTAAAGTTCACATCTCTATTTTGGCTGTCTGATTTTGATTCGAAACTTAATGCTTTAAAAAGGTAAGACTGCATATTCTTTTTATATGATTTAGAAAAATCACTTTCACTCAACGAATTAATGAATTCACTTGCTTTATCATACTGTAATTGAAGTGACAAAATCGATATCTTCAGCTCAATTGATTTAGCTTTTGTTTCAGGACAATTTATTGAAAACTCAACTTCTTTTAAAGCATCTGAAAGCAAATTTTGCTTTTTTTCAGAATAAAAAGAATTAATCATTTTAGATGCGTTTGCCACACGTGATTTACATTCTTCTGTTCTAGTGACGGTTTGACCATGACAACTATTTACCAAAATTGATAGAAAAAAAAGTTGAATTAAAACTATCATTTTATTAACTAAAAATATCATTTATTGTTTATTTACGGTTGGACTTGAAGCTGGGTATTTATGTTCATATGTTCTTGGAATTGGAATTGCGCCATGAACTGTCACAGGAGTAGTACCACTTCCGTCTTCTTTTGTGTTTTGCCAATTTCCAGAAACTGTTACACTTGGGAAAACTTTAACACCTTGTTCCCCAGCAATTTTCCCAGCTGGTATTAATATACTTCCTGAAACTGATGTCGTTCCAGTTTCTTGAATTAAAGGCTTAGAACCATCAGGTGCTTGGAGAGGTGTACTATAATTTTCGCCACCAAAATTTGTTGAGGCCATACCTGTCACAGCAATATTATTAGTACCAGTAGCTCTTCCTACTACAGAAACATCGATAGAAACACCGTTAAATTGTTTTGAAAGTTCTCCTGTAGAAAAATTTATACTGGTTGTTACATCAGCACTAACATTAAAACGAGTTGTAGCGCTAACTGTTGTTAAATGAGCTACTCCATAACTTACAGCACCACCAGTTTCAGAGTCAGCTGCTACAAATCCCATTTTTGTTGTTGTAACTGCATTCCCTCTAAAATTCCAACCTATATCTTTAATTATTGAATTGTCTGTTTTACCTACATAACTATAACCTTGAGGAGTTTGTGACGCATTGTTAACAGAATTACTCCAAACATATTTACCTGTAGCATTATTTTTAATCCAGTCGCTTGGTGCCATTCCATCAGGATCAGTAAAACGTAGCGGATTATTAAAACAGTAGTTATAAGGCGAAAACCTTCTCATCTTTTCACTAAGAGGATCCACATTCATCCACCTACCAATTGCCGCATCGTAATTTCTTGCGCCGTAGTCGTAAAAGTTTAACCCCAACTCATCCTGCCACTCCTTGCCGTTGTACTTATACTGCCACTCCCGTCTTTCCGTGGGTTGT
>NZ_NOXX01000117.1 GCF_002251775.1 Flavobacterium aurantiibacter | reverse complement strand
GCTTTTCTGTCTCTTTGTTTATCAGCGAGTTAAAAAATAATTGCAAAATAGTTGCTAAAAAGTTTGGAAAAGGGGTTTTAGAAACACTACTTTTGCACCCGCTAAACCGAACAGGCGCGGCGTAGGTTCTGAGTTTTTTTGTGGGCGATTAGAAATAGGAATAATTTCTTGCACAGTTGCGGGAGATGTTTTATTTTGGTTGTCCGTTTCGGTAAAAAGGGGTTTAAATTTTTTTTACTTTTTTCTTGCCAGAAATAAAAAAGCTATTTACTTTTGCACCCGCTTTGACCCGCAAGGGTTGAGGGATTAGAAAAGAGAAGATACGTTCATAGACATATTGAATTGACAGCACAATATTGAGTAGTGATGCTTGATATTGAGATTTAAGAAAGAGTAAGAGTCGCGTGGATATTATTGAGTTCAACTACTTAAAAATAATAATAATCTACGATGAAGAGTTTGATCCTGGCTCAGGATGAACGCTAGCGGCAGGCTTAACACATGCAAGTCGAGGGGTAGAAATAGCTTGCTATTTTGAGACCGGCGCACGGGTGCGTAACGCGTATGCAACCTACCTTGTACATAGGGATAGCCCAGAGAAATTTGGATTAATACCTAATGGTGTTATGAATCGGCATCGGTTTATAACTAAAGATTTATCGGTACAAGATGGGCATGCGTCCCATTAGCTAGTTGGTATGGTAACGGCATACCAAGGCTACGATGGGTAGGGGTCCTGAGAGGGAGATCCCCCACACTGGTACTGAGACACGGACCAGACTCCTACGGGAGGCAGCAGTGAGGAATATTGGTCAATGGGCGCAAGCCTGAACCAGCCATGCCGCGTGCAGGATTAAGGTCCTATGGATTGTAAACTGCTTTTGTACGGGAAGAAACAACTCTTCGAGAAGAGTCTTGACGGTACCGTAAGAATAAGGATCGGCTAACTCCGTGCCAGCAGCCGCGGTAATACGGAGGATCCAAGCGTTATCCGGAATCATTGGGTTTAAAGGGTCCGTAGGCGGCCTTATAAGTCAGTGGTGAAATCTCACGGCTCAACCGTGAAATTGCCATTGATACTGTAGGGCTTGAATGGCTGTGAAGTAACTAGAATATGTAGTGTAGCGGTGAAATGCTTAGATATTACATGGAATACCGATTGCGAAGGCAGGTTACTAACAGTTTATTGACGCTGATGGACGAAAGCGTGGGTAGCGAACAGGATTAGATACCCTGGTAGTCCACGCTGTAAACGATGGATACTAGCTGTTTGAGCGCTTCAGGCGTTTGAGTGGCTAAGCGAAAGTGATAAGTATCCCACCTGGGGAGTACGAACGCAAGTTTGAAACTCAAAGGAATTGACGGGGGCCCGCACAAGCGGTGGAGCATGTGGTTTAATTCGATGATACGCGAGGAACCTTACCAAGGCTTAAATGTAGATTGACGTATTTGGAAACAGATATTTCTTCGGACAATTTACAAGGTGCTGCATGGTTGTCGTCAGCTCGTGCCGTGAGGTGTCAGGTTAAGTCCTATAACGAGCGCAACCCCTGTTGTTAGTTGCCAGCGAGTGATGTCGGGAACTCTAGCAAGACTGCCGGTGCAAACCGTGAGGAAGGTGGGGATGACGTCAAATCATCACGGCCCTTACGCCTTGGGCTACACACGTGCTACAATGGCCGGTACAGAGAGCAGCCACTTCGCAAGGAGGAGCGAATCTATAAAGCCGGTCACAGTTCGGATCGGAGTCTGCAACTCGACTCCGTGAAGCTGGAATCGCTAGTAATCGGATATCAGCCATGATCCGGTGAATACGTTCCCGGGCCTTGTACACACCGCCCGTCAAGCCATGGAAGCTGGGGGTGCCTGAAGTCGGTGACCGCAAGGAGCTGCCTAGGGTAAAACCGGTAACTAGGGCTAAGTCGTAACAAGGTAGCCGTACCGGAAGGTGCGGCTGGAACACCTCCTTTCTAGAGTACGAATAAGATAAAGGATACGTGCTTTTACTCTTGCTGTTAATTTAAGATTTACGATAAATACATAGAGTCTCGTAGCTCAGCTGGTTAGAGTACTACACTGATAATGTAGGGGTCGGCAGTTCGAGTCTGCCCGGGACTACTTTTTTAAAAGCGAACAGCTAAAAGCTGACAGCT
>NZ_NOXX01000081.1 GCF_002251775.1 Flavobacterium aurantiibacter | reverse complement strand
ACAGATAAACGGCTGCCTACTTCGTTAGATTTTTTTGCGATACTATAGTATCCCAAAACAAATCCGCCTTGTAATCAAACATTTATCTGCTTTCTGACCGCAATTTTTAAATCGAACTCAGGTTGGTAGGATTTCCGCTGCCGTCATTAGCGCAGAAAAATCGTTACCCACGTATCAACGCCCACAGAAAAGCAACTCTAACGGGTTTTTATCTGCATTGCGGACAAACACCCAACAAAGTGAAAGACACATCGGTGACAAGATAATTTTTTGGTATCTGATACACAGGCTCAACTTCGTTTAGGCAGGTTACTTCTTTACAACGCTCGCAACTAAAATGAATGTGATTGTGCTGATGCACCGGACTACATGTTTTGCAACACGCATACTTAACAACCCCATCAACATTTACAATCTTGTGAATTTGCCCTGACTCTAGTAAGCGGTCTAAAACCCGATAAATCGTAACACGATCGCAAGTAAAATCGAGTCTTTGCTGAATCTCAGCATGCGATAACGCCAATTCGGAACTCAACAACAACTCGTAAATCTTCGTCTTGGCAGGTGTATTTCTCGTCGCTTTCGGCATTTTAAAAAAATATTGCAACTGCGTTGCGTTTACAAAGATACTGTTTATTTTTGCAACTCAATTGCATTAAGCGAGTGTTCAACAAAATCACATTTCGCCAAATGCGCTAAAAACATCACAAAGTTTATGCAATCCATAAAAATACATCAGAGCTTAAGTCTTTGTTATAAAATTATCGAATTATGAATGTAACTGCAATCGAAAAAAAACTACCGGTAACCGTTTTAAGCGGTTTTTTAGGCGCCGGAAAAACAACACTTCTAAATCATATTTTGCATAACAAAGAAGGTTTAAAAGTTGCTGTTATCGTTAACGATATGAGCGAAGTTAATGTAGATGCGCGACTCATAAACGAACAAAACACCTTATCGCGAACTGAAGAAAAACTTGTGGAAATGAGCAACGGCTGCATTTGCTGCACCTTGCGCGAAGACTTAATGATCGAAGTAGAAAAACTCGCTTCCGAAGGCAAATTCGATTACTTACTCATTGAGAGTACGGGTATCAGCGAGCCGGTTCCAGTGGCGCAAACTTTCAGCTTTGTTGACGAAGAAAAAGGCATCGATTTATCGAAGTTCAGTTACATCGATACGATGGTTACGGTTGTCGATTGCTTTAACTTTTTCAACGATTTTGGCACCAACGAATTGCTCCGAGAACGGGAACTTACCGACATTGAAGGCGATTATCGAACCATCGTAAATTTACTAACCGACCAAATTGAGTTTGCAAACGTCATTATTCTAAACAAAACCGATTTAGTAGACACTAAAACCGTGGGACTACTAAAAGCTGCAATCCAAAAGTTGAATCCAAGCGCAAAAGTTATAACGTCGCATTTTAGCAAAGTAGCGCCAAACGAAATTTTAAATACACGATTATTCGATTTTGAAGAAGCACAATCTTCCGCCGGATGGCAAAAAGAACTGGAAGGAGGTGTACACACGCCAGAAACCGAAACCTACGGCATAAGTTCGTTTGTATTTCGGAATCAAAAACCGTTTCATCCGGAACGTCTGTGGCACTATCTCAATCAAGAATACCCGAGTGGCGTAATCCGTGCAAAAGGCTTGCTTTGGCTGGCGTCACGACCCGATGATGCGCTCAATTTTAGTCAGGCAGGCGGCTCACTACGTATGGAGCGCGCAGGCGTTTGGTGGGCAAGCATGCCTTTTAACGAACGAATCAACTACAGCGCTTTCGTTGAAAATCAGGATTTTATTGAGAGTAAATGGAATCCGATATGGGGCGATCGCATGAATGAACTCGTTTTTATTGGGCACCACATCCAGCAAGACGAAATGGTGCGTGCGCTCGAAGACTGCCTACTTACCGATGCAGAACAGCTAGAATTCACCAACAAAAAAACTTTCGCCGATCCCTTTCCGACACAGATTTAGTTTCCGAATGGTGTCGCTTTTTTGGGCGCTCCCCTTCTCACGCAAATCGTTACCCACGTATCGTTTGGAACCGATTGCCGCGTAAGCAACGGCAGTGAAAATAGAGGGCACCAAACGCAAGTACGTGACGTGGTTTGAAACGGCGACCGAA
>NZ_NOXX01000033.1 GCF_002251775.1 Flavobacterium aurantiibacter | reverse complement strand
GTGACGTGGTTTGAAACGGCGACCGAACGGAAGCCCGTTTGAAACCTACGGAACGTTTGCGGTTGGAACGACTATTGCAACGAACGGCGCGACCCTGACCGTTACGGAACTTTCCAGAAAACGTTTGGGAAGGGTTACGCCCAAAAAACAACGCTAATTCTCGGCTTGGTAGCGCTTTAACTCACCTTCGATGATTTGAAACGACTGCTCTTTGAGCGCCTTCTTGTCGTCTTGCGTTAAGCCACTTGTCGGCAAGGCGCGGTGAACGGTAACGCGCATAACACCCGGACTTCCGGAGAAAAAAGTATAAGAAAAACGTTTTTTATTGTCGGCAAACGTAAGCGGTAAAATCGGAATTTGGTGATCAATCGCCAATCGAAACGCCCCGTCTTTAAACTCGTCCAACAAAACTGATTCGTCGTCGGGAACACCACCCTCCGGAAAAATACATATGCTTAAGCCTTGATTTAATCGGCTTTGTGCGCGTTTAAAAACCTCGCCCCGACTTTTCGAGCTGTTGCGATCGACCAAAATGCAGGTACGCTTGTAGAAAAATCCGAACAAGGGAATGTTTACTAGTTCTTTCTTACCTACAAACACAAACGGGTTTCGAATTGTACTGAGCATGAGCATAATGTCGGTCATTGACGTATGGTTGGCAATAAACATATAACTTTTGCCTTGCTCGGGCGCTTCGTGAAAAACAACCTTTGGATAAAAACCCATACCAAACAGAATGACCTTTGCCCAGATGCGCGCCATCACAAAAAAGTACGGATACCAGCTTTCTTTACAGATAGACAACAGCAAAAACGGCAGCATAAGTAAAATAGGCAAGGCTATTAGAATGTAAAAATAGATGCGCCAAAGCAGTATCAGAAAGTTTTTGAAATACCTCATCGGTCAAAAATAAGCAAAGCAAATCATTAAAAAGTAGTTTTTGAACTCTCAAAAAAATGGCATCTTTGCGCTATGGAAAATCAGGAGAAACGCATACTCACCGGAATTCAAAGTACCGGAACGCCGCATTTAGGTAATTTATTGGGCGCCATATTGCCTGCGATAAAAATGTCTGAAGAAAATTCGGCGCCTTCGTACCTTTTTATAGCCGATTTACACTCGATCACGCAAATTAAAGACGCCGAAACCTTGGGCGCAAATACGTTATCGACTGCTGCCGTTTGGTTAGCCTGTGGTTTAAATACCGATAAGGTTGTGTTTTACCGCCAATCGGACGTGCCTATGGTAACCGAACTTACGTGGTACCTGAACTGCTTTTTCCCTTTTCAGCGACTTACGCTAGCGCATTCGTTTAAAGATAAATCGGATCGTTTGGAAGATGTAAACGCCGGACTTTTTGACTACCCGATTTTAATGGCTGCCGACATTTTGTTGTACGACGCTACACACATTCCGGTTGGTAAAGATCAGTTGCAACACATCGAAATTGCCCGCGATGTAGCGTCGCGATTTAACCATCAAATGGGCGAAACTTTTGTGCTGCCTACAGCTACGATGCAGCAAGAAGCGAACTACGTTCCGGGAACTAATGGTGGAAAAATGAGCAAATCGGCCAACAACGTCATAAATATTTTTACCGACGATAAGGCATTGCGCAAGCAAGTTATGCAAATCGAAACCGATAGTACGCCTTTGGAAGCGCCTAAAAATCCGGATACGTGTAAAATTTTCGCGATTTATAAATTATTGGCAAGTCCGGAACAAATTGAAACGATGCGCGTAAATTATGAAAACGCCAGCGGCACTTATGGGTACGGACATGCAAAACAAGCGTTATACGAGCTCATGCTCGACGTATTCGGACCGATTCGAACGCGCTACAACGAACTTATGGCCAATCCGGACTCGGTAGAGCAAGAATTGTTAAAAGGTGCTGAGAAAGCACGCGCTACGGCTCAAGAAGTGCTCGCGCGGGCACGTGCAAAACTAGGTTTTCGTGCGTCATTCTCTCCCGGAAGTTAGGTCTGCAAAGCGATATTTGCTCACAGAATACACAGATTTACACAAAAATGCAAGAAAAATTCCGTGAGTTTCGGTGTTTTCTGTGCGCAGTGTTTGCTCACAGAACA
>NZ_NOXX01000032.1 GCF_002251775.1 Flavobacterium aurantiibacter | reverse complement strand
CATTTGTTCAATTTATTTTACTTCAAATAATTTCACCCAACGGGTATTCATTTAAGTTTCCATTAGAAATTAGTCCTGCTTCTGGTTCAAATATAATTTTCAATAGCCAGCAGGAATTTAGAAACTACATAACAAACATTGTAACTGAAGAAAATGGAACAATGTGGATAAATGTTGGCGGTGAAGGTGGCGGATTTTTAGTTGGCTTCAAACGTTTTGACATTACCTTCAAACAAAACAAAGTCATTTCATCAAACATAAAAGGGGCACTTGAAATCAAAAAATTCGTTTATCCGGCAAATACCATCGTGAATGGTCAAAATGTGGGAGGTCAAACCGTACATATTGATATAGAAGGTCATTTAAGCGACGACGGTGATTTCAATTTAACAGCATCAGCAGAACCACCATATCCTATTACCTTTCCAGATGTGTTTACCTATAGTCTCAAAAGCGTTGAACTCGGAAAAGAAGATGACGATTTTTACATAGGCACTTCAGGAACATTACAGTTTGAAGGTTTCTTGAGAGAAACATTAAAGCTAGGGCCAATAGAAATAGAACGCCTTAGAATTTACAGCGACGGTTCGATAGAATTTCAGGGAGGCTCGGTTCAGCTAATTGAACCTATTGTTTTACCGCTTGGCCCTGTTGAGATTACCGATTTTTCAAATTTATATAGAGAATATATTTCAGTCGAAACGAATGGAAACCATTTTATAAGTAGTGGTGGTAAACATTATCATTTCACTCTTAAAGACTCTTTGGATACAGATTTTATTTTAACGGGTGCAGAAGTATTATTTTATCATGGCACTACAGACACCGAAATAAATGCATCACATTCTGGAACTTTTAGACTGATAGCCAGAAGACCTGATCCAGAAGGAGATACTAATGGTAATGCTCTACAAACTGCTATAAATACAACTACAAGGGTGTACAATGATACTCGAAAATATTTAATCGAAATGTATAAAAATGTAAATGAGACCAATGGCTCTGGTCTTACATTTGGAGTAGGAATAGATATTGGTGGAGCTTACACAACAGATTATCAGAGAAAAATTACTTACAAGATTAACTTTCTTAGCTCAGTAACTAGCTATAAACTAGGGCTTGCGAGAAAAGTATCAAGTAATGTAACTTATTCGACCGATATGACCACAAACCTGAAAAATGCAGTTATAGAATTATTAAAGGGTCATCTTATAAACTCAAAGGGTCAAGCTTATCGCAGGCTTTTAGAATGTAGTTATAATTTAACTACTAAACAATCAAATCCGGTTACTATTACTAAAGTTAATAACCTCGAATATCTAATTAACATAAATGCGCCTCCAGCTTTTTTAAATCCTAACGATATATATTCTCGCACAACTGGTGTTACCATTTTAAATCTAACATCATCAAATCCTGAGAGAGCTGGATTTATTGAGTCTTGGTCATTGATTAAAAAGATTTTTTTTAAATCGTTTAATATATCAATTCCAACATTCGCAAACAGTTCATTGGAAAATACTTGGTTAAATAATAATATGCAGTGCTACGTTGAAGCAGGTATAACAAATTCAACAGATCAATTAAAACTGCAAGACATAATTAAAGGATTATTTGGAGTTAGAGGAGGAATGTGCTGGGTTAAATTTAGAAATCATTTTCATCTTATTAGAAAATTTCAATTTGGGCTAGCCGAGAATTATGTCTACCATCTTCGAACTGTATATAATGATTTTTATTTAGAATCTTATTATAACAAGGCTATCAATACTCTTGAAGGTGGCAGTAATGGTAACGAAATCAAAGTCAAAGTAAATGAAGTAGAGAAATATTTACTTGCGAGTATACAATATAATCAAGGGGGTATAAGTACGAGCATAAAGAAACTTTTAAGAGTTGCTATTAACTCACATGATATTACAAAATTAAAAGAAATTGCAAATATTGTTGCATGGGGGGATGCTAATAGGAGTACAAGGATAAATAATTTTATAGAGTCATCCTATAGGCTTCCCCTAATTCGAACCGTTTATAAATCAAATTTATG
>NZ_NOXX01000101.1 GCF_002251775.1 Flavobacterium aurantiibacter | reverse complement strand
TAAATAATATGTCTCCGGTACAATATGCCGAAAGACAACGTGTCGGTGACGCTGGCGATGTTCTCGGCTGGGGCCTTCCTGGCCTCGATCCTTGAACCTTTGTTCTACCGCCGCCGGATGCTGTGGTATGAGATGCTTTTTGGGCTCGTCATCATCGGCGGGTTGTTCACGATCATGAATGTGAACCTGCATTACCAGGCCGGCGCGCTCTGTGCGTTGCTCTCGGTGTTTGTGGGCGTGCTTTTTACCTTGTGCAATGGCAAGTTGACCCAACAGCACGATCCTTCGGTCATTACGCTGTATGAATTCTTCTCCGGCTTTTTGTTCGTCTCGCTCTACCTGTGGAGCCAGGGCACTTTCGACGAAGCCTTTTTTGCCGTTTCCGGCCACGACTGGCTGCTGATCCTGGTGCTCTCCTCAGTGTGCACCGCCTACGCCTTTACCGCCTCGGTACAGGTCATGAAAAAACTCTCGCCCTACACGGTCATGCTCACCACCAACCTCGAGCCCGTCTACGGCATCGTGCTGGCCTATTTCCTGCTCGGGCAGCGCGAACACATGGATGCTTCCTTTTACATTGGCGCCTCGGTGATTATTGTGACGGTCATATTGAACGGAGTGGTGAAGGGGAGGAAGAAAGTTTAAAGTTTAAAGTTGAAGGTTACCATTGGTGGGAGGATGGCATGGTGGGGAAATTGCGGTGTCGGGTGTGAAGGCAGGTTAAAGGAATCGTGTCCAAAAACGCAATAAATTAGTATCTTTATCAATATACGCCAAAACTGAAATTTATCTGCCGAAATAATGAAATGGACTATACGCCTTTTGAAACGCCACGGAATTACCCGCATTGGCCTTTTTTTTGACTATGACAAAACCCTGATTGCGCAAGCGCGACGGTTCCAGGATGCCCGGTGGAGTTCCGCGTTGCGGTGCTGGCACATTCCTGATACGACCGCCAATCGGTTGTTGGTGGGACTGCCTGAATACACCGGAAAATCGGTTTTGTCAAGAATTGACTTGGTGAATCAGCCTATTTTGGGTCAGTTTGTCGATCAAATCAAATTGATGGGCTATAGTCCGAGGACGCTGGTGACGTACAGGAACGAATTTGCGGCTTTTTTGTTCCATATAAAGGACAAGCCAGCTTCGACTTGTACCGAAACTGATGTTCGGGACTATCTATTGCACTGCATTACTGAGTTGGGCGCTTCAGAAGCACTGATCCATAGTAGGATCAATGCCCTGAAATTTTACTTTGAAAAAGTATTGCGAAAACCTCGTTTCTTTGTGGAAATACCGCGCCCCAAGAAGCCATTTAAACTTCCGAAAGTGCTTTCGCAGGAAGAAGTCCGGAATTTGTTCGCTGCCACCACCAACCTGAAACACAATACCATTCTGAAACTCTGCTATGGTATGGGACTTCGTGTGTCTGAGGTGGTGAATCTGAAAATTGCCGATATCGACAGCGATTCGATGCGCGTGCTGGTTGCCTGTGCCAAAGGGAAGAAAGACCGCTACGTAAATTTGCCGCAATCTATGTTGGAACAACTCAGGGATTACTATCGGCAGTTCCGGCCTGTGGAGTATCTTTTTGAATCACCAGCGGGAGGCCGTTATTCGGCAAGGAGCGCACAGCAGGTTTTCAAGAATTCCCTGCAAAAGATTGGTTGCCGTAAAAAAGTGGGGATTCACAGTTTGCGGCACAGTTTTGCCACACATTTGTTGGAACAAGGTACAGATATTCGTTTTATACAGGAATTACTTGGCCACGCCAACATCCAAACCACGTTGCTTTACACTGCAGTCAGTAGCCGCGAACTGCGAAAAATCGTTAGCCCACTCGATAAGTTGTAACTATTTGAAACGCGCATTGCACTTTTTTAGTAGTTATTTTTTATGTGTTTGAATTTCAGCAACTTATAAAATTTTGCTAAATCGTTTAATTGCGTATATTTGAGAGTTAGCGGTCAGGCTAAA
>NZ_NOXX01000022.1 GCF_002251775.1 Flavobacterium aurantiibacter | reverse complement strand
GCAGCACAAGCGTTACGAATCGGTAATTGACGTGCATTACAACGCACAAATGTCAACTCGTTTGGTTCGCGAATTTGTGCAATCGATGAGTCGAGCTTGTATTTGCTGAAATTGGCTATTGAACGAATAAGCTTGTTGGCGTGTGCGCATGATCGAATTCTGAAATATACTTTGACTCGTAAATTGTTGATTTTCTGCAAGAATGCAATTAAATATGTTTACGAAATTTTCGAAAAATGGGGAATCTGATTTTTGTAATTTTACTAAATGATAAAAGTAGAATCAGCTTTTAGAGGTATAATTTTTAGAGCCTTGTGATTTTTACGTTAAATACAATTTATGACGAAAAATTACGTTAGTTTTTTATATTTGAAAGAGAAAGTAATACAAATGATGAAAAGCAATTTTATGAGATTTATTGCTGTCAGTATTCTTGCGATGATGACATTTGCGTGTGAGAAAGATGAAAAACCCAAAACAATTTAGGGTAGCAATTTGAGTTTTAGTGCGCAGGGCGAAAGTTCTGGAGTTAGTAGGGGAGGACGTTCATGTATATTGTTTACCTACTCTACCTATGATGAGGCTAAAGCAATCATCGAAAGTGGTAGAATTCAAAATTTACTTGATGAATTACTACTTGCGGGTCGCGCCATCGCGGGTTCGGTACATTCAGAAGCAAGATTGGAGTTAACAAACGAGAAAGTTTTATTGTTAGAGTATGGGTTTCTTGATTAAAATGACAACATTATTGAATTTAATATTTGGGTTCCAATTTATGAGCAATACATTACAAATAGTGGTGGGCCAGCAGGTCCTCCAGGGTGTCCTCCTGGAATGACTTCACGCGGTACTTGCTCAAGAATACCTGTGGAAAATTGTATTAGGGGACTTATGATTACGCATGTTGCCTTGAATCAAGAGTATACAGTTAGTGATATTAATCATGGTTTGACATTTCATATTTCTCTATCATCGAATTCCGTAAGAGTTTGCGGTGTACGTCGGTAATAATAATCTTAAAAATATCTTATTGTGAAAATTATATTTAACTCCATTTTAATTATTTTACTGTCACTATCAATTCATTCCTGTCGTGACAATATTGACAAAGTAAAGACTGCAGAAAAGGTTGCCAATACTGAATTATCAACAGCTGCCCGAAGACCGAATATGTGGGATAGGTATATTCTCTTCGAATATAAAGATACAACTGAAGTCTCTCAGAAGTTACCTGTCGCACTTCACGATGTTTCTATTGCTCAAAAATCTGAAATAGAGAATAATACTGTACCGAATGCAGTACGAATGTCATCTACTATTGAAATAGGAAAGGGACAGGCGCTGTATAAAGAATTCAAATATTTTGATTCCAACGATAGATTGCTTTTGTGGTATACTTTTGATACAAGGACGGGTTATTATATTGATATTACTCCGACAACTTCACAAATACCGCCTCTAGGATGTCCACCAGGTTCTTCGCGGGTTGGTGTATGCAATTACGGATCTGGCTTGGCTGCATGTATAGCTGATGTAAGTGTAAAACACATTGTAACTGAACTTGCGAAAGGAAGAAGTGTTACTGTAACCACCAATAACACTCTGCTAGGGGTTGAAGTATGTGCTACAGGTACAGTACAGCCATAAGCATTTAATAAGAAAGTCGATTCAGTAAAATTAAGAATCGGCTTTCTTATTATTTCAAATCCAAACCCATCGATAGATAATGCTATCTCCTAATTTTCGCGGTATTTTTCAAAATAAAATTATCAATTTCTACACCATACACATTATTCGTATTACATCGGCGGCTTTGGTTGGTGGCGGTAGTTTTCCACAGCCTGGAGAAATCTCGTTGGCACACAACGGTGTTTTGTTCCTAGACGAATTGCCCGAATTTAAACGCGAAGTTCTCGAAGTGATGCGCCAACCTTTA
>NZ_NOXX01000088.1 GCF_002251775.1 Flavobacterium aurantiibacter | reverse complement strand
CTCTTCTAAATTGTATTCTTTCATGCAATAATAATCTGAGGCAACGCAAATATAACGCATTTATGCGCATAAAAATTGCATAGGATGTTTATATTTTACAAACTAACGGTTATAGAAAAATGATAAATTTGATAATCAAAGCTGTAGTGATGAATTAAAGCTGAATTACGATAACGAAGCGCCCTGAAGTATGGAAAACAAAATCGTATTATTATTGTATCGCTTTATTCAATTGAACAACTACTCAATTGATTTGAAAACACTTCAGTTGCAATTTTTAAGTCATGCTGACTATCCAAGTTTTAGAGCGATTTCTGATACGCTTGATTATTTCAACATTCAAAATATTGCAGCCCAAATACCTGTTGAAGCATTTGACGAACTGCCCTTTCCGTTAATTGCGATTCTAAACAACGAAGACTATTCTAAAATAACAGTTGTAGAAAAAAAATCGGACAATAATTTTGTAGCAACGGATGAGAAACTAACAAGAAAAAAGTTGACAAAAGCGGAGCTGTTAAGGGTGTGGTCTGGCTTTATCATTGCCGCCGAGTATTCCACTGAAAAAGTACGAAAAACCGATAGATATTCCATCTCGATTATTACGTTGGTTACACTTTTAAGTGTTTTTACTTTATTCGTTGAGTATCAAAACTGGGTTCATTTAACTTATTTGTTAAGTTCAATAGTTGGATGCGGTATAAGCTGGCTCATATTTAAGGAAAAGCTAGGCGAAAAAAGCTTGCTTGTTGACAAAGTTTGTGGATTGACGAATAAAAAAGATGGATGTGCAGGAATTATTAATGACAAATCATCAAATTTAATTTTTGGACTTACTTTCTCTGATGCCAGCATGATTTATTTCTCTTGGATAACGTTAACTTTGGTAATGTTTGGGTACAACGCACTAGCTGCGTTGGTTTTAGGAATTTTCGGACTTTTTGTAAGTATTTATTCTTGGTATTTGCAAGGAAAGGTTTTAAAAAGCTGGTGTTCATTGTGTTTGGGAATTAGCAGTATTTTAATTTTTCAATTCATCACATCAATTATAATGTACAGATCTCCTGATTTTTCGTTGGCTCATTTTCTTCAAATCGGAGTTGTTTTTATATTAGTAGGCATTGCGTGGTATTACTTTTCTACTCAAACATTCCTACAAAAAGACTACAACTACCTTGAAATCTCAGCTACTAAATTTAAAAGAAACCAATCTATGTTTGAAATGCTTTTAAATAAGCGTTCGTTAAAACAGCCGCTATCTATGCTCGACGACAGCGTGCGATTTCGTTTTGGCTCAACTGATCCCAAAATTGTAATAACAGCAGTAACAAATCCTCTATGTGGCTTTTGTGTTGAGACTTTTCAATCATACGAAAAAATGCTTTCAAAGTATTCTTTTTTACAATTGAACCTAATATTTAGTGTACCCAATATTCAACCAGATAATCCTGGAGTAGTTGTTTTGCGAAATGTTATTGAGATTTATAAACTAGATGGTAAGGAATCTTCACTTAAATCTCTTTCAGATTGGTTTATGTTAAGAGATTTGAATATTTGGTTAAAAAATTATAGTAGAACATTTAAAATGGATTCCATAAAAGAAGTTGTTCTTCACCACGGAAGTTGGATAGAAGAAAACGAGATAACGGGTACTCCTACAACGATAATTAACAATCATTTTTATCCTACTGAATATAAATTATCTGATTTTGATTTTTTTATTACTGAGATAAAGGACAGCGAAGAACATTCTAAAGCGGTTGTAGCGGTCTAAAAATATTCTTGCAAGAGTGGTCAGAAACGCAACTGACTTGAAATTATTGCGGTAAAACAAATTTACATTTTATACGTTATGTTAGAAAACATTAAGAATTTAGAAAATGTGCAGCTTTTAAGCAA
>NZ_NOXX01000019.1 GCF_002251775.1 Flavobacterium aurantiibacter | reverse complement strand
GTCGGCAATGGCGAACTTAATTTCGGGTTTTTCGGCACGCGATTTAGCGAGAACGTTTGCGTTTTCGAGGGGTGTATTGAGTGAATCGGAGACGATACCCGAGAGTGTTTTAGCCTGCGAATAAGTTTTTTCAGCAAAAAGAAAAAGAAAGCTAAACAAAAGTATAGCTTTGGTAATGAAAGGAAACGTTTTTCTTTTGTATTTATTTAAGATTTTAATTATCAATTCACTGTAAATTATTTCGAGAAAATACGGTTTGTAAATTTAACTTTTAAAGAATACTAAAGATAAAAGTCGCTACTCTATATATCGATTAACATAATAGTTATTTTCTCGCTACTGCTTGCTTAATTCTTTTAGTGTTTCAAATCGTTTGTTAACCACATCTATGTATTGCTTTCTAGACAGTACCGTTCTACCTTTAGGAATCACAAATTCAGAATCTTCTATGTTTCTAAATTTAATTTCCTCTAAAACAAATGCTGAATTTTTTTCTTGTAATTCTATAATCAAGCCCGGTAAACTACCGTAAATTCCGGGGCCGTAGGGAACGGGTATTTCTGGACAAAAGTAAGCGGTCACAGTTTCAGTTACTATTCTAGTTCCCAGATCTACGTCTTTTGTAGTGGTAGCTTTGAAACATTTGTATTTACCAATTTGTTTAACTTCGGTTGAAATATTCCATTTAAAGGCAAGCGGTTCTTCAATTACAAATTCATTTTTATCGAAAAGTAGTTTGTTTTCCTTTACTTCAATTAAGATTTTTTTGTCTTTATTATCAATTGCAATCAGTTTATCTGCACCAGCTAAACTACGTATGGTATTCAAAGTGACTTTATCGATCGAAGCGTTTTCTACTTCGTTGAAATTTGAACGTTCTGCGTTAAATCGAAGTTCAAAGCGCACATCTTTAGCAGCGGCTTCTGCATTTCTCAGTAATAGAAACTTCTTGTCAGCTTCTAATGCTTCGGGCGAGAAGTTTAAGTAAATTTTGTATGTAGCTATGCCTGAACTTTGAGCTAATATTTTCGTTGAAAGAAGTAGAAGAGAACTTAAGATTATGAACTTTTTCATTTTCTAATTTTAAAATTGGACAGCCACAAACTCTATTTGTTAGCTGTCCATAAATAAATGTTTTTTGATTTACAACATGCCCATGCAACCCATAAAAGCGCCTAAAGCAATATCATTTGCTCTATCTGGACCAAATGTAGCAGTATAGGTTTCTTTTACACTTAATTGAATCTCTGTGCAGTAATTTATTTGATCTACTAATGCTTTAACAAGCTTTGGATCTACGCGGTTTAGATACAATTCACAACTTTTATCTACATTGGTGTATTTCTTTTTAAATTGTGGATTAATAATCAAACTTTTATTGTTCTTTACTTCACTAGTAGAATATGAAGTCGAACTAACGGATAAGAATAGGCAAGTAGCAATAATTGCTCCGAAATTATATTTTTTCATTTCTAAATATTTAAATTATTTTAAACCTCCTACACAACCCACAAAAGCTCCTTGTGCGGTTGCAGTTGCCTGTTCTTCGCCAATAACTTCAGTATATAGTGCTTTTACTTCGTTATAAACTTGAATACACTCTTTAAGAACTGCAATCCACTCTTTTGGTATACTTTTTAATGTATCCGTGCTATTGTGCACTATTACCATTTCTTTCTCGTTTGAGCAATCTGGTAGCCGCTCTGTCGCAAATCCTACGCTAGAGAATAAGCAGATTGCTAAAAAACTAAAAATCACTTTTTTCATAATTAAGAAAATTAAATTAAAAAATTAAATTGGTTAACCGATATAAAATTATTGAGTTATCCAAATATATTCCGTATATTTATACCTGATTTA
>NZ_NOXX01000040.1 GCF_002251775.1 Flavobacterium aurantiibacter | reverse complement strand
TGGGTATTGTTACCAGAACCCAATTAATTTGGTGGATCCGGATGGTCGGGAGGCGACTGATTGGTATAAAGACTTGAAAGGCGTCATGCAATTTGATCCAAAAGTACAATCTCAAGCTGATTTAGGAAATAGAGGAACATATGTAGGTGATACCTCTAAGCAGACTACTACAAGCGGCGGAACTGCTGACTTTAGAAGTGATGGAAGTATAATGTATTCGAATGAGCAAGACGCCTATAAAAGGGTTATGTCGAATACTCTATCTACTGGACGTGAACAAAATGCAATTATCGGGGATAAAAGTGTTTTAGTGTTGCCAGACTATTTAAACACAGAATCTGAAGGAAGTATTGGAACAGAATTCGGCTACAGTTATAAGAACGGAAATCTTCAAGATCCAATTACTGGCAAACAATTTAATACTCTAGGTAGTATACATGCACATTCAAATGGCAGCGGACCATCGTATTACACAGTCAGTGGATGGGGCGATTTAGGTTTTGCTGCTAAGGCTATTCCCAATAAACCTGTTTTTGTTATGCAAAATGAGAAAGGGGTTGACGGGCTTAGCGTTATTGTAGCATCCCCTCATGTAGCTGGAAAAAATCCTAACTATCGGGTTATGGACATTACCGCACAAAAGCCCGAAATCAACGCGGGTAGCATTCAAAGTACAACAAGTTTACGTAGCTTTTCTAACTCAATCGACTGGAAAAAAGTACTAAAAAAGTAAATCTATGATTAGCAAGATGAAATCATTTATAATCAACCTAATACTTGTAATACTATTAATTTCTTGTAATCAAGATAAGCGAGAAACCAAAGCATTACAGCCGATACCAGAAATGTCAAGAATTTTAGCCGATTTTGTAAAGGAAAATAAATGCGATGGTTGCAAGTATGAAATTTATATCAATAAAGAAGACCCACATAATTACACGACTATAATTTTCGTTGGTGACCATTCACTTACACAAGAAGAAAATTCATTTAATAAGCAAGATGCTATAAACTTTGTTTCTGTATCAGGTGTAAACTTCAAAATCTATTCAGGTGTAGAGCATTATTTTAAAAACTCATATAAGTTCAAAGCTGATTCAATTCGTCAATATGATAATACAAAAACAAAGATTTGGGTAGTAAAGGATAGTTTCGGGAAATTTACGACCACTAAAAAGGAGTTCGCATATCCGTTTATTCCCTTGCCAATGTCTGAGGTTAAGATAGAAGAAGTTTTAATGAATAAGGATAGCATCAAATAAACCAAAACCACCTGTAATAAGGTGGTTTTTCATTATTTCTATTTCCCAATATTTAAATCCGCACTATCGTAAATAAACGGTATAGTTTCATCATACGTTACGGAAATCTTACTTTTTAAATCAATATGCCTTATTGTAAATGAGGTCTTATTTTTATCTTTTTCCATGAAAAAAGATGAAAATAAGTTCAATTAAGGTTTTTTACCTTGCAAGTCTTCTGAACTTATTGCATTAGGTAAAGGCTCAAAAATCTGGACAACAATATTTCCGAAGCCGAGAACCAATGTTAGCTTTGGAATGAATTTTCTTTAATATTGGACTCTTTTAGCGGATTAGAGTTCGGCAAATGGTTCAGCAAAACTGCCACTGGTTAAAACTGATATGAATGCAGTAATAAAAATGTCGGTTGTGCTGAACTCGTCAATTAGCCACTTAAAGGCATTTTGGTATTTCCTAACTTCATCGTTCGGTAAAAGAGATAGGGTAAGTGGCACTATTGCGTAAAGCGGGATTAGCTGCATAATAATCAATCTTCACCTACCTTTGTAAAACAACAGTACAACTTAACCATG
>NZ_NOXX01000079.1 GCF_002251775.1 Flavobacterium aurantiibacter | reverse complement strand
CTATGCGGTTTTTGCTTTTGTACGCCCCGATTTAGGCAAGGCTTTTCGCTGCTATCCGGGCCGCAACGAGCGTGCACAAACGTTTGCTGCATTCTACTAAAAGTTATTTTTTAAAGCATGATTTTTTTAACGTAAAAAGCTAATAATGAGTTTTTTAATCGAGGTAATATTGCAATATTACGTTTGTTAATTTCCAGCTCTTCTTTCCAAGCTTTATCTCAAAACTACAATTCTTCAAAAATCACGAAGCCATTTTTGCCGAATACGCACACTTTGTTCATTTTTCCACTCAAATTAAAACGGAGGCATGCCAATAAACAATTGTTAGAAAGCAAAATTTAAATTTCATTTACAAGTTTTTTTGAAAAAGTAGCTAAATTGTTAAAAAAGTAAAAGCATGAAAATCAGCTATCTAAGTGCAAATAATCGATGAATTGCCTAATTATTGTTAACGATTTTCAAATGGTACAGTTCTTGAAAACTTTCAATACGATTTGCAAATCAAAAAAAACCTAAAATCAAAAAATGGAAACCGATTTTTCAAGTAGGTAAAAAGAGTAAAACAATCGAATAAAAGGCAGGATTTATCTGATCTTCCAAATTTAAAAGACAGTCCGCTTCCTTTTGTTTGAAAATCATAACTTTGAAAACTTATTTGTAGAGTCGTTTTTAAAAGAGAAATGAAATCAAAGTAATTATTGACACCAAAAATTATGAAAAAAAAGTACTTACTAATAACCGCATTGCTATTTTTCGTCTTGTTTTCCACTGTAGATTCAGCTTACAGCCAGACTAAAAAGCCAGTTAAAAAAGAGCGAAAAACAAGAAAGGCACGAGTGGCAAAAAAAACAGCACTCTCTCCTCCAGTAGCAACAATTTCTCAGCCAACGCCAACGCCTGCGCCAACTCCAAATCCAAAACCTGTTGAAGTTAAACAAACGCAAACAACAGTTAACGCACCTGTTAAAGCAACCGACATCATCAAAGGGGCTACCGATTTAGTAATTACCAAACCGAACGGAAACATCAACTGGACACAGCAGTACATCGAGGCAACAGGTCAGGCAGTTCTCGATAACGAACGATTCAAAAACGCAGCTCAAGCCAAATTAATGGCAACGCGAGGTGCTGTGGTGGTTGCACAACGAAATCTGCTTGAAATTGTGAAAGGCGTTCAAATTATTGGCGAAACCACAGTTCAAGACATGATTACCACTAGCGACTACATTTATTCAAGAGTCGAAGGTGTCGTAAAAGGGGCACAGCAAATTGGCGAAGCCAAAGAAAAAGACGGCTACATCGAAGTGCGTTTGCGCATGCCAATCTACGGCTCAGAAAGTTTAGCCAATACCCTCGACGATCAAGCACTGGAGTTAGCTAGACAGAAAAACGGCTACGAAAAATCGCCGCTATTAGCAAAAGAAGCAGCCACCGGTGAGGGTGTCGATGGCTCAAAACCAATCGTTTTTAATGTTGAAAATCCAGGTGAATTCGATCCTTCCATGTATCCAATGGTCGTAGATGATAACGGAAAGGTACTGTTTGATTTTTCACAATACTTCAGATTAAAAGACGGGAAGTTTCCACAATATTTACAGCTCGGAAAAGAAATTTTGCAAGCTTACGGAAATCAAAAAGGCGCAGATATCATTAACATGATACAAACCGGGAAAGGAACATTTAAAATTCCGCAAAGTTCATCCAAAAGCGTGTTTTGGAATAAAGTTGCGCGAGTGGCACAAGACGTAGGATCGGTTTTATTTAAACTAATTTTCTAAGTAAACCCGTTGGGTGAAATTAAATTAATTGATTTTTGATGTTATT
>NZ_NOXX01000070.1 GCF_002251775.1 Flavobacterium aurantiibacter | reverse complement strand
TACCAAAACCCAATTAATTTGGTGGATCCGGATGGACGGGAAGCAACTGGAGATTTTTACACAAAGACTGGAAAATATCTAGGAAGCGACGGTATAAATGATAACAAGGTATACGTAGCTGACCGAAGAAACTCAGATGGAACGTTTGCAAATTCTAAGGAAATTAAGGGAACAACACATACCGATTTTGCTACAGCAGCAAATGTTGTAAAACATGAATCTTCAGGAAACAAATCTGAAAGCTTGTGGATCGCTCACACAGCAAACAATGCTAAGGATAATAATGCGATAGATTATAAACGCAAGAATAGTACATTAACTCAACAGCTTACTGATTCACAATATTCAACTACCCCATCGTCTGCTCGTTCGCCTTTATCGACACAAGATGCAAGTATGGGAGCAGAAAACGCAAGGGCCGCCGTAATTGATGTTCTCATGGGAGGAATAGATCCTACTGGCGGGGCGGTTTTATGGGACGGAACCGACTTCTTAACGCGTGGGACGTCACACAATAAATTTAAAGAATTTCAATGTATTGACATAGACGCAAAATCTATGTCTAATTTCTCATCTGCGAATCAAAGATACAAAGTGCACCCTACTTTTAATGATGCAATATCACTCGACGCATCCTACTCAGCGTCAGGAAGAAGTGGAAGACCTTATTCCGTACAATCAACGGGAGCACAAGGGAGATCTATATTTTGGAAAATCATAAAATAAAAATTATGGAGAGGAGAGTACACTACGCTATAGTTTTTATATTTTTAATTTTATATTCTTGCGAATGCAGAAAAATTAAATTAAAAAATGTGTCTTCTAAAAGTGTTTTAATTGCGGATACAATTCAAGTGAAAACTGATAAAAATCATTCCTTGGATTCTTGCCAATTGTTAAACCAAAAATTCTACAAAAACTCTGGAATTGTAATATCTGAATTTTATAATGCTTTAGATAGCCTGCGAATAAACGACAGTATTTCGATACTCGTTATTTCACCAATATCTTTAGAAAGACCGGACTTGCCTTGCAGTTTGTCAAACGAATTTGGGAGAACTATATTGGAAATAAATCGCGTGAATAAAAAGATTAATCGTTCAAATGTAAATTTAATTTCTCAAAATGGTGGAGTGCTAAACAAATTTGTCGGCTTATCGCCATTGTCCAACGGTTATGAAATAGTTCACGAAAGCGGGAATTTGTATGCTTGGAAGTACACGGTGAGTGTAAATTACCTCGCCAATAAACTGATAATAACCAGAATTACAAAAATTTGCTCATTTGATACATTAAGCCAAACAGTTATCTACAATAAAGATTTAGACTTAGCCGCAATCTCTATACAAGATTCTTTGGATAAAAATTGTAACTGTGATCCAATTTGGCGAAAGCTTGAATCGAATAAAAAATAAGCAATATCGTCAATTACAGATTTTTCGTAGCGCTATGTGGATTTTTCGTGATTCGATTTATTGGGAAATAGAAATTGGGTTAATGCCAACGAAACGATTCTAAGGAAAACCCCGTAAAATCGACAGAAAGTGTTAAATTTCAAATATTGAAAGTTGTTTACTGGCTAGCTCGAAGTAAACGTAAAATCACTAGCGCCGATTTTAATTTTTCAGCCCCGATTGCAGCAAAATAGCTGGCACTAAAAAATTGTGTACAAAACCAAAAGTTGGGGTGGCGACCCTAGAAGCCACCCCAACTTTTAGATTTTGTAGCGATTTGAAGTGGCACTATTGCGTAAAGCGGGATTAGCTGCATAATAACCAATCTTCACCTACCTTTGTAAAACAACAGTACAACTTAACCATG
>NZ_NOXX01000021.1 GCF_002251775.1 Flavobacterium aurantiibacter | reverse complement strand
GTGCGGTTCTTCAGTGAAAGTGTAGTGCTAAAAAGCCCCGCCTATCGCCAATCCGCAAACCGTTATAAGTAATAGGGCGGATGAAAGCTCGTTCGACAAAGAACATTTAACCAAACAGTGATGATTTTACGCCAATATAAACCTGAGGACAAAGAAAAGTGCGTTGAAATATTCCAAAGCAATTATCCTAAATTTTTCGACAAAAGCGAACTTAGCCTATTTATTGATTGGTTAGACCATCAAGTCGGTAACGGCTCGACATACCAAAGCCCGACATACACTAACTCTAAAAAAGATGCTTATTTTGTTATTGAACATCCAGAGATTGGAATTATTGGTTGCGGTGGGTTTTATATTGTAAAAGACAAAAATGAAGCTCGATTAGCTTGGGGAATGATTCATTCTAATTTTCATAAACAAGGATACGGAACAGCACTTTATAAATATCGTAATGAAATTATTAATAAGGAATGGCCAAATCATATTTTAGTGCTTGGGACAAGTCAACACACTTATTCATTTTATGAAAAAATGGGAATGACTATAACTACAAAGATAAAGGCAGGTTATGGTCCTGACCTTGATAGGTACGACATGACTCGATAATAAATAACGTGAGTTCGATATAACTATAGATTCAAATACATTTGTTTTGTGTCAACAAATTGCCATTTTAGCGATGGTTTTTTATCATTAAAATTATAAGAAATCAAAGCAGCAAATAAATTATTGAAGAAGTTTTTTGGACTTCGATGTCTAGAATGTTCGACTTGACAAATATTTTTAAGTTGATCAATTATTGTTTCAACGATTGCCCTTTTACGTATTAAAACAGCATCTACCAAAGGTGTCAAAATAGTTGATTTCATGTTTCTTTTCAGTTTAGTTATTAGTTGGATTCCCTGACCAAATAACTCATTAAATAACTGCTTTGAAATGTATCCTTTATCACCAAATAATTTGCCCCAAAGCTTGTGAATAAATGATTTTCGAGAAAGAGGTTTTCGGTCGTTAACATTACCTGGTGTAACTGCCATATCTACCAATTCTCCTTTGTCATTACAGATAATGTGAAGTTTAAATCCATAGAACCACCCTAACGAACATTGACCTCTTTGCGCAATATTTTTGAATGTTTTGTGTTGATAGATTCTTCTGTTAGAACACACTCTTAACGGAGTCGAATCAATAAAACTAATTCCCGTACAATCTCCCAAACCAAAACTTTTCAGATAGGCAAACAAGTGAAGCATACTGGCTGAACAAAGCTCAGTCATTCTATTATAACTAACTGTATTTGGAAACAAATCTCGCAAATGGATTTGAACATAGCCGAGATAAAATTCCTTAAAATTTTTAAATCCTGAATGGTGAAATGCTACCTCAATTGTCATCACTTCAGACATTGATAATTTGGAAGGTTTATTGCGGATTTTAGCTTTACCGATCAACTTTTTATTCAATTCAGGTTCAAAAATCTGACAGAAATCGTCAATAGATACAAATATTTCTATAATTTTATCCTTATTAATCATGGCGAATTGTTTTGTTAGTTATTTGATTTTCAACACATTAAATATACAAAACAATTCGCTTGATTAGAATAAATCTTCAGAATTTTATATCGAACTCACGTTAAATAAATAACAAAAGACAATGAACAAACAAGATGTAATAATCTGTGCCGCCCTACAACTTATAACAGCGTGTAAGCAATATTGCCTTGCCGCAGGCGCAACACAAGGTAACATCGCCTACACGGAAAACGTTATGTGCCATTTTACAGAGACACCCCAAACCAATAAAAATAA
>NZ_NOXX01000018.1 GCF_002251775.1 Flavobacterium aurantiibacter | reverse complement strand
TGCAGTGAAAGGCGTGACGGTGCGGCGCGACAAATTTCCAGCAAATGTTTGCCGCAGCGGATTGCCCAAAAGATGAAAATAAATTGCCGATTTCAAATCTGCGCGCTCAGTGGAAGTCTTACCACTCGTTAAAATGCCTTTGATTAAAATTCTTCGATTGTATCTCACGTACAGTAAACTGTTTTAAAGAAACAAATAGTATTCTTAAATTTGAGACAACAGACACTAATTGAGATAGCACAATCTTATAAAATACACTTAAAAGTGTATTATTTGTTTTAAACTCAGAATAAAGTGAATATATTTGCTCTGGAAATATGGGATGATGAAGCTGCCAAATGCACTTTTTACACTGTAAAAAAGGATGGTGCTGATGCCAATGAAACGGATTTGTTTTTTGAAAAATATGATGCAATAGCAGAATATAAACAAGCAAATCAAGACTTGTTAGCGTTTATACTGTTGGCCATTGGTAATGATCACGGCGCAATTGACGAATTATTTAATAGAGATGAAAATGAAGTTAAGGGATTGCCTGTTCAAGGTAAAAGAACAATCGAAAATATTACCTACTATTTTCCGAGATTTCCTTTGCGTCTATATGCTTTAAAAGTGACAAACAATATTGTTATTCTTTTCAATGGCGGTATCAAAGATGGTCCAACAAATCAAACAAGTTCATTGCATTTAGAATGGAGAGCAGCATGCGAATTTGCAAAACGAATTAATGAAGCCTTGCGTGATGGTACAATACTAGTGAATGAAAAATCTAGAAAACTTAGTAATTATGATGGTTCAAACGAAATCATCCTCTAAAAACCCAAATCGATGAGAAGTAAAGTAGCACAAAGAATTTTAGCGGAAACACCCGAAGAAACAAAAATATTCGCCAGAATGTATGCCGATATCGTGGTTCGAGTAAATGAATTGCTAAAAGCAAAAGGATTAAGTCAAAAAAATTTGGCCAATAAATTAGATAAAAGCCCTTCGGAAGTGAACAAATGGTTAGTTGGAGAACACAATTTTACGCTACGATCTTTAGCCAAATTGGAAGCAGAACTTGGGGAGCCAATAATAACTGTTCCGCAAGGAAAGCCAATGGGTGCTGCCGGGTATGTAACTTTGTACAGAAATAATACAGGAAGTAAAGCTGTACCTTATACCAGTGCTTGGAAAAAATCGAAATCAAACAAAAGAACAGCCTTAGCCAATGTCAGCTAATTTATTGAAACCTGAAAAAATCGAAATTGTTGATTTTAAAATCACTAAAGGACAAATTAATAGTCCGTTCGATTTCAAAGAAGAAACTGTAGAAGGACATAATTTTAACGTAAACTTTGATTTGGGTTTTAACGTTCCGGATAAGTTGATCAAAGCTGATTTCTCGGTGACTGTTGAAACCAAAAGTAAAAAGCAAGATTTTGAAGAGGCTATTGGTACTTTCAGTTTCGTTTATGTTTTTTATGTGGATAATATGGAAGAGTTAACTAAACTAGAACCAGATAATACAGTAACAATAAATCCTGCGCTTGGTAATGCCTTAGCGGCTATAACCTATTCAACATCAAGAGGAATATTGATGACCCGTTTTCAAGGCACAGCTTTAAGTAATTTCATTTTACCAATTATCAATCCTGCTAAATTGCTGGAATAAACTCAATAATACCATTTCGCGTATTTCCAACCCGCACAATCCGCTTTACAAAACGTACAATATCGTTTATGCGACGACACGTTTTGCACCTTCCCCGCAATAACGACTGCAACGGAAA
>NZ_NOXX01000016.1 GCF_002251775.1 Flavobacterium aurantiibacter | reverse complement strand
CGACCCAAAATGGAGTAGTTTTATAAGCGTGGATCCGTTGGCGGAAGAGTTCCCAGACCAATCACCGTATAACTTCGTGTTCAATAATCCTATGCGATATGTTGACCCCGATGGTCGTGCTCCAGTGGATTGGTTTAAAAACAGTGCAGGTAGAGTTGTTTGGTTTGATAATAAATCAAAAGGATTTACCGATACCAATGGAGAGAAATGGACGAATGTTGGTGCTACAACGGCTCAAGTTCAAAAGAATATGAATATACCAAAATCAGAAGTTATAAAATATACTACATTAGAAGCTTTTGGCTCAGATGGAACAGATGGAAACGGTAAATCAGGTGCAGCTGCTAATGTTGTTGTTTTCAATAATACAGCTCAAGTGGATTATAGCATGAATGTTGAAAATACGGGAACTAAAGGACAATTGATAAGTGGTAAAAGTGAAATTACGGGTGTTAAAGTTGATGCTAGATTCTCATCGGAAACTTATGCGCCAGGAATTCAGATTGATGGTGTTGCGGGTTTTTTTGGAGTTAAATCATGGACTCCGACAGGGAAAAACTTTATTTTTGAAAGTACTCCATTTAAAGATATTGGTATGCCTATGTTAAGTAACGCACCATATCATGCAACTTCGGAAGCCAGTTTATTCGTGCCTTTGAATTCTTATAGACGTCTAACGAATAGTTCATCAGGAGTTTCATCGGGTTTAAATTTAAGATTTGAGACCACTGCACAAACAACAAATAGAGCATCACAAGACCAAATACAATTTAATACAAGCAATTAAAATTATGAATTGTAAAATCTATCTACTAATCCTTTTAGTAACTCTTAGCTCTAGCTGCCAAAATAAGCAACCTGAGACCAAAACAGTGGCTAAAACTGATACAAAATGTTTGAAGTTATTTCAAAAATATAGAGAAAAATTTGTTACTTCTGAAAAAGACAGTGCGCGCGATTATATTGAAAGTGCTATGAAATGTGCCCCAGAAAATAAAAACTATATTAATAATGCCATCCAACTTTACATCAAAATTGGAAGTTACGAAAATGCAATTACTCAGATTGAGAAATTGAAAAGCGATGGAAGTGATATATCACTCGATTTTATGATTTCTGTTCTAAAATTAAAAATGAATGTTCCTTCCATAGATAACGATTTACGAAAAATTTATGGGCAATATAAAAATAATAAACAGCTTACATCCAGTAATTTGATTTATAAAATTGCTCTCGATAATTATTTCAATGATCGAAACTATGCTTTAAATCAGCTAAAAGAATATCGTAAAGTTTACATTACAGAATATGATGTTCAGAATTTAGATGCCGCTGAAAGTTTAGTAAAATCTCTAGGAAAAAAGGAAGTTTTATTTGCTCTTTTTAATATAAAGGATTAATAAGACAGATAGTGCTGCAAGTCAGTACCACAGCTCCGCAAAGATTTCTTATGAAAAGCTCTGCAAATGTCTCCCGACTTTGCAGGAGGATATGGAACTTTAAGTGGAACATTTAGCATGGGAATTACGAGTAAATTCGATTGGACACCTACAAGTTATTCGGTATCAGCTTCGGTCTATGGTGCTTCAGCTTTTAAAATTGGAGCTTCTATTTCTTTAAGCACAATGAAACTACAAAGCGCTCTTAAACAACCAACTAGAAAATAGTAATGAACACAATGATAATAAAGCAGTTGTCAACTTACACTTTACTTTTATTTTTATTGAGTTATCCAAATATATTCCGTATATTTATACCTGATTT
>NZ_NOXX01000124.1 GCF_002251775.1 Flavobacterium aurantiibacter | reverse complement strand
CCGGCAAAGTCGGTCTTCTCACTGTTGATTTTAATGGTTTTTACATTAAAGGCCTTTTGTTTGTCTAGCAGTTTAGACAAGTAGTTGGGATTCGACTTAAAGTTGGCTGCACGCTGGTCGTTGGGTGCTTTCTGAGCAAAGACGGCCATTTGTTTGTTGGCCTCTTCGTACTTGCCGTTGGCTTTAAGCATTTGCGCGTACTTCCAATAGAATTCGGCATCTTGACTCTCTTTGGCTGCTAGTGCAAACCATTTCACGGCTTCGTTGCTGTTAAACACGTTGTAATAAGCCTCGGCTAGTTGGCGGTAAATGTAATTGTTGCCCTTTCCGTTATCTACCAATTTTTGGTACGCCTGAGCCGCTTCCACATACTCCAAGCGAGCAAACAATTTATCAGCGGCTGCTGTTGTTTTGTTTTGCGCATTAGACCACAGGCTGCAAAGCAAGGCTAACAAGATTATTGACTGTTTCATCTTTAGATTTTGCATAGAAATTAGAAATAACGTGGAGATCGGGATATTTTCTTGGGGAAGTTCAAATCAAACAACAAGATAATCTCGTGTGAGGAGGTTGTTGCTGTATTCAAATCCGAGATGATGTGATCGTAGGCATAACCGATACGCAAGTTCGGGTTGATGGCAAAGTTTACCATAGCCCCGATGCTCTCATCCATACGGTAAGACGCACCGAGTTCAAAACGCTCGTTGAACAAGAAGTTGGCGTTGGCATCAAAAGTCGTCGGTGAATTGAATGCTCCTTTAATCATGGTAAAGGGTTTAAACTTCAAATTCGGATTCAAATCAAAGACATATCCTCCGGTTAAGAAGAAGTGCTGGGTTTCGGTACCGTACTTCACTCCGTTAAAATCCAAGTGATTTGCCTTAAGGATGTTCGGCACCGAGAAGGCTACATAGTACTTGTTGGTGTAATAGAAAAAGCCCGAACCGATGTTCAAATACACGTTGTTGGTGTCTTCGCTAAAGGCATCGTCGGTAGGAACCGGAAGGGTTTGAGCAATATCGCTGAAGAGCCCAACCCGTTGAAAGGTAGCACCCGCTTTCAAACCCAAAGCCAAACGGTGTTCGCCACCCAAATTCAAGGTGTAGGAAAAGTCGGCATAGGCATTTTGTTCGTTAACCGGACCAATACGATCGGAGATCAACGACAAACCAATACCCACATTCTTCCCAGCAGGGGTACTGCCCGAGAAGGTAAACGTCTCGGGAGCACCATCTATATTGACCCACTGCTTGCGGTAGAGCAATCCAAAAGATAAATTCTCCTTGGAGCCCGCATAAGCCGGGTTGATTACGTTCATGTTATACATGTACTGCGTGTAGTGCGGGTCTTGCTGCGCCCAAAAATCAGGCACAAGTGCAAAAAGCATCAAAGCAGCTAAACAGAGTTTCTTCATCTTAATAGGTTTTATCAACTAGCAATTTTTATTATCGGTTCACGTAAATCCAGCCCGTAATCTCTTTCCCATCGTTGGTAGTAATCACGTAGAAGTACGTCGCATCAGTAAGCTCGTTTCCACTGCTGTCCTGACCAAACCACTCATTCACGTAATTGTTGCGGCTATAAACCTCCGTACCGTAACGATTGAAAATAACCAAACGACGAACATCATAAGCGCTCAAATCAAACGAATCGTTCTCACCATCGTTGTTCGGTGAAATACCACGTTGGATGATACAACCGATGTTG
>NZ_NOXX01000014.1 GCF_002251775.1 Flavobacterium aurantiibacter | reverse complement strand
TCTCCGCTAAAGCTACGATTTCACCAAAGGGTAGGTACTCGGCGTTCCCGATAATGATCGGGACTAAACGTTGGCTTACTTGGCCTAAATTGTTCGAGATGTAGGTGCTTGAGCCGAGATGGTCGGGATGGAAGAAGTGTTTTTTGATCTTTTTTATAAAGTAAAAAAGATGCATCAAATTGGGTGTAAATTTGGTTATGGCCATCGATATTTTATAACCAATTCACTGGTAGATATACTAATAATTTCCATATACGCCGATGACAAATGTTCTGCCTCAAATTCAGACTTTGTGTAATCAGGTTCAATGAAAATCGAAAAGGTTTCTTCTACATTAACGTGATAATTCACTCCGAAAGGAATTAGCGCTGCGTTTCTATACCTACCTTTTTTTCCAAAATACCAATAATGTTTATCTTTTTTGTTTCGTTTTACTTTTGCAAAGCGATAAATTTGGTTACTTTTCAAGCTGTCAATGTTTTGTATTGGTTTCCAAAAGCCGAAAAGTTTCTTTACTGTTTGCTTTTGGAGTGCAAGTCGTTTAGCTTCAAGTTTTTCAAAATATTCACTGAAAATAAGTTGCTCGATTTCGTCATAACTAACTCCTTTCCAATCGCGATATCCCGACACACTCAGCACTTTACCATCGACAGAAATCGTATAATCCTGCCTGTAACTACTTGAAATCGAATCGTTAAGTGGTGCTGTTTCTAGAGACGATGCTCTCTCAATGAACAATTTCAGTGTTTTGATTGCCTTATCATTCAACTCTATATCATCTACAGGCAATGCATCTCTGCCAACAAAATAAGCAGGTTTCAGCATTCTACCAACAATTTTGTCACCTCTACTTTCAAAATCCATTTCCTTGTATAAATACATTTCATCTCCTGCTAAAATCGTAATGTTTAACTTTGAGAAGAACGCTGTACTTTTTTCTTGCGAAAAACAATTGAAAACAAATAAAAAGGAGCCGATAAAAATACTAGCTTTCATATTTATGGCATTTCTTTAGGAATCACCCGGAGTGGTACTTTTTGCTCTTCTCTGATACAATTTTCTCTAATTCTAACATTCATCTCATCTCGATCAAAAGCTTTACTATCGTTTAAAATTAATCCTTTCCCAGGCGAATCAGGATTCTTTATTTTAACTGCGGTATTGTCGGTCTTACCATTGTTTGAAATGTTTTCATCGGCATGAATGAGCTCGTGTGCCAATCCTATTTTTGAAGGTCGACCTGTTGTGCCGTCTTGATTCGCTATTCCCTCACCCTCATATTCTGGATTGAAAAAAATAGTCGAAGTTCCATTCTCCGATTTTTGGGTAATGTTCTCTTTAGCGATTTTTAAAGTGACCCTTTTATCTGATTTCTCTAATCCCGCAATCAGAGCTGTTCCTTCATGTAAAGATTTGTTGCTATTTTGTTTATACGCTACACCTGTATCGTGAACTATATATCCACCTTTGGTTTTTATCAATTCAAGTTTATTATTGGAAAGTGATTGCAGCTGGCCGAGTATAACATTTCTATTTTTAGAATTCTCAGCTCCTTGAGGATTCCCAGCAATATTTGGAATAAAGATCTCTCTCCCGTCAATATCTACATAAATTACCGGATTATTCGCACAATACGCATAGCCCGAAATGGATGGATATTTCTCCGCCAACGGATCTACGCTTATAAAACTACTCCATTTTGG
>NZ_NOXX01000069.1 GCF_002251775.1 Flavobacterium aurantiibacter | reverse complement strand
TATTGATTTTTAATCAATTATGTTTTTTGTCGTGTACTAAAAAATATTTTCCAAATTATCCAGTTTGCAAACTAAAAATAGAACCCTTGCAATTTTATCTTGCACCGACCGATAATTTTATCCACGAAGGTACAACAGACAGGAAAAGTAAATTGGATATATCTCTTACCTATTTAGGTTACTTTGATTATTAGAAATGAAGAGACTTTTAATTTATTGTTTAATAATTGTTTATTTCAATGATTCTTTTTGCCAATCTTTAAAGACACTTGAGTCTGGTCTAAGAGAGCTAAACATCGAGTATCAAAATGTACCAGTTTATGCTTTAATAAGATCAAAGGTTAATGAAGATCAAGTGAAAAAGCCGATCATATTATACATCCAGGGTAGCCAAGGTCGTCCATTAATTATTAACTACCCGGAATCAAATAATTTTAAGTACAGCATTGCGTTCCCGTTTAACTGCGAACAGCTGCTTAATGATTTTCACCTAATCGTTATTGCTAAGCCTTTTATTCCTGTAGTTGCGAACATTGAACATTTAAACAACTATACTTTCATTGATTCCACGACGCAAAAAAGTCCAATTGGATTTTTAAAAAATGATAACTTAACGTTTTATACACAAAGAAATATTTTTCTACTTAAAAAAATTTTAAAACTCGACTTTGTAAATTCAGAAAAGGTGATAATATTGGGGCATTCCGAAGGAAGTAGAATTGCCGTTGCCATGGCTTCAAAGTTTAAAAAAATCACTCATCTAGGATATCTGTCTGGCAATCCATACGGAAGATTTATTAATTTAATAGCGAGAAGTCGGAAAAATGAGACTGAAAATGACAATGATTTAGTGGCTGACTTCAACTATTGGAAAGAAGTCGTCGACAATAAAGATGTGAACAACTATTTGGATGGAGGAGATACATTTAAGTCGACTTTTGAATATGCCCAAACATATGTTGACGAAATGGTTGGATTAAAAATCCCTGTTTTTGTAGGATACGGCACTGGAGATGAAGCAGCTATCTTCAACGATTTATTCCGAGTTCAAGCTTTAAGTAAAAAGAAGTCTAATTTCACTTTCAAGTCGTTTTATGGCCTTGAACACAGTTTTTATCCCATCACAAAGAGCGGCGAAGTGAATTATGAATCAGGGAATTTTGATGCAGTAATTCTTGATTTTTTACATTGGTTGCAGCAAAATTGATTTGCTCATGAAAGGCTTCCCCAACTACCACCAACCCGACTCCAAAGACTGCGGGCCAACTTGCCTTAAAATTATTGCAAAGCATTTTGGCAAAACGCTAAGCTTGCCAAAACTGCGGCAATTGAGCGAAACGCATCGGGAGGGCAGTAGTTTATTAGCAATTTCAACCGCAGCCGAGCAGTTGGGGTTTAGAACCTTAGGCGTAAAACTTAACACCATAAAACTTGCCGAAGCGCCACTGCCTTGCATTTTACATTGGAACAACAACCATTTTGTCGTGCTTTACAAAATCACTTCAAAAGCAGGAATATTCAACGCTAAAAAGCGGGGAAACGATAAAACCTACTACATTTCAGATCCTGCGGTTGGTTTAATTACCTACAACGAAACTGAATTTCTGAAATTTTGGATAGGTAACAATGCAACCACCGAAACTGAAGAAGGCATAGCATTACTTTTGGAACCAACACCCAAATTCTATCAG
>NZ_NOXX01000012.1 GCF_002251775.1 Flavobacterium aurantiibacter | reverse complement strand
GGCGATAAATCTTTTGCAATGAGTTTTCCGTTGGCATCGTAAAGTGCTTTGTTTTATTCTCTCGCGCTACCATTAAATCCAAAGTTTAAAACAAAATTATACTTTTCAACAAATTCCCTCTTTTTTAGAACGACATCATAAGGAATCATATATAGTTTTTTTCTAAGCTTGTTGGCTCTCTCAATATCTTTCCTGTTAGTCAAGTCACCAGTAACGGGTGAAAAGGAATATAAACCTTCAAATTTTAAATTGTCGCAGTAAGATGGGAGTTTATCTAAAAATTGCGAATTAAAATCACTGATGAATGCTAAATCTTGTGGATGCATATTGCCCAATTTTATCTCTTTTAAGAAGACGTCGTAGTATAGAGCTGAACTGCATTTATGATGCAATAATATTGGCATCGAAACATCAAAGTGAAGTCGATTTTTACCATAAAAAAAATATTTTGCAACTTTGTACTTTCTCGCTCGCGCATTAATATCTAATTTTTTTAAACTTCGCTCTGCAAAAATCGCAGTATCCGTTATCCCAAGTAATTTCTCCGAAGGAAATCCTTTACTTTTGATGACATTTATAAGCCTTTGAAAAACTATATCAATTCGTTTTTCGTAACCTTTCTTGTATTTATCGACTTGATCATTTATTGCAAGTGAATAGATGTAGTCTAAATATTCAAAATCAATTTTCTGAAGATATCGCAATCGAGCCTCCTCGAATATTTTTTTTATTTTTTTATTGTTTTTGTACTGAATATAAACTGAACTAAACAGTGGAAACATTTTCAAGTCGTCAATTTTCAGCCCAAATTCAAAACTTCTCATTAGGTATTTTTCATAATTTTTATTGTTAAATATTGCAATTTGTGCTGCATTTAACAAGTCCTTTAAAAACACGAAATCGTAACAGTCAAAGACTTCATCATATAATGCCAGACACTCATTGGGTTTATTATTCATAAAGTATGCAATTTCAGCATCATTGATTTTAGAATGATAAACAAAATAATCTGATTGACTATTCGCACTCCAATGGATGACAAACAATATCGTTACGTATAGAATTTTCTTCAAGGTTTAATGATGATTTGATGAATTCACTCGCATTTTTACAAAAGAACAGGACGGTTCGTGTAGTTCGTCCTGTCTTTTACTGCTAAAGCACGCCAACTGGCTCTAAGCCTGTGTATGGTTTATTATATCTGTCGTATTCAGTTCCGTCGCCGCCAAATGACCCGCCTTTTGTTTTCGAGTCATAATAATCAGTGTTGTTGCCGGTTGTCAAAATTCTGCCGCCAATAATTTTAAGCATATTCTGGATTTTATTTCCCTGATAGGCTTCAAATTTGTCTTGTTTAAGACTTTCTAATTTTTTCTTAATTTAAGAAATTAAATATTAATGAAGATTTATTGAATTGAAGTTTTTTATTGCGAACCCACGTGCACTTGGATAATCAACAAAAATATCGTTTCACAGGTAAAAGTATCAAATTCAATCAAATGTTAGTTCGTAAAATATAAATATCCTATGCAATTTTTATGCGCATCTATGCGTTATCTTTGTGCTGCCTCAAATTATGTTTTCATGAAAGAATACAATTTAGAAGAGTTACATAAATTAAAGGGATTAACTCAAAAACAGCTTGCAAATGCATTGGC
>NZ_NOXX01000131.1 GCF_002251775.1 Flavobacterium aurantiibacter | reverse complement strand
AGCTGACAGCTAAAAGCTAAAAAGTAGTATTTATTGTTTCATGGAAATTTTAGAAGTTGGGCATCAACAATCTGCTAACTGCTGATAGCTGGTAGCTAACGGCTAGAAGATATGGGGGATTAGCTCAGCTGGCTAGAGCGCCTGCCTTGCACGCAGGAGGTCATCGGTTCGACTCCGATATTCTCCACCAAAAGGAGCAAACGGTTCTCCCGATAGCTATCGGGACCGATATGCTCCACTAGGAGTATTAAGATAGGAGTATTAAGTATAGAGACATTATTGAGTTTCAAATCTTATTACTTAGTACAGAAAGTCTTGATACTTGATTAACGTTCATTGACATATTGGGAAAAAGCATACGATAGGGTCTGGTACTAGTGATAGTATTAGATTTTAGTAAAGCAACATTGTAAAATGTTGAATTAAAGCAAAATAAGGGCGTATGGGGGATGCCTAGGCTCTCAGAGGCGAAGAAGGACGTGATAAGCTGCGAAAAGCTGCGGGGATTGGCACACACGATTTGATCCGCAGATATCCGAATGGGGCAACCCAGTATCTTGAAGAGATACTACACCGATAGGTGAGCAAACCCGCTGAACTGAAACATCTAAGTAGGCGGAGGAGAAGAAAACAAAAGTGATTCCGTAAGTAGTGGCGAGCGAACGCGGAATAGCCCAAACCGGAGTTGTTACGGCAATTTCGGGGTTGTAGGACCACGATATTTTATGTTAAATGAACTGGAAGTTACTGGAAAGTGACACCATAGAGGGTGATAGTCCCGTATGGGTAAGTTTAATAATAGATAGTGGTATCCTGAGTAGGGCGGGGCACGTGAAACCCTGTCTGAATCTGGCGGGACCATCCGCTAAGGCTAAATACTCCTGAGAGACCGATAGTGAACCAGTACCGTGAGGGAAAGGTGAAAAGAACCGTGAATAACGGAGTGAAATAGATCCTGAAACCATACGCCTACAAGCGGTCGGAGCTCGTTTATTCGAGTGACGGCGTGCCTTTTGCATAATGAGCCTACGAGTTACCGTTGCTGGCAAGGATAAGCACTTAAGGTGTGGATCCGTAGCGAAAGCGAGTCTGAATAGGGCGTTATAGTCAGTAGTGGTAGACGCGAAACCGTGTGATCTACCCATGGGCAGGATGAAGCTGTGGTAACACATAGTGGAGGTCCGAACCGGTTGTCGTTGAAAAGACTTCGGATGACCTGTGGGTAGGGGTGAAAGGCCAATCAAACTCGGAAATAGCTCGTACTCCCCGAAATGCATTTAGGTGCAGCGCTTATTTAGTTATACAGAGGTAGAGCTACTGATTGGATGCGGGGGCTTCACCGCCTACCAATTCCTGACAAACTCCGAATGCTGTATAATGATTTTAAGCAGTGAGGGCTTGGGTGCTAAGGTCCAAGTCCGAGAGGGAAAGAACCCAGACCATCAGCTAAGGTCCCCAAATCTATACTAAGTTGAAAGAACGAGGTTTGTCTGCCCAGACAGCTAGGATGTTGGCTTGGAAGCAGCCATTCATTTAAAGAGTGCGTAACAGCTCACTAGTCGAGCGGACGAGCATGGATAATAATCGGGCATAAGTATAGTACCGAAGCTATGGATT
>NZ_NOXX01000013.1 GCF_002251775.1 Flavobacterium aurantiibacter | reverse complement strand
GCGACCATAGAAGCCGGTTGTAGCCCCATGAACACGCCTTTTTTTTACGAGGACTATAGCGGAAGGCGGGAGTGGCTACAAAAGAAGAAGAATCTTCGAAAATGCTCACCGTAAACTACTTCGACGATTACAATTTTCCGGGAGCGCTTCACGATTTTTCGTCGGCTGTTGGATCGCCGATTTTTTATGATAATGGCGCGAGAAAGCCGAAAGGATTAGCTACCGGAACTTGGGTGCGCGTGATTTCGACGGCTGTTCGACCCGAACGAGAAATCACGACTTTTTTCTACGACGATAAAGCACGAGTGGTAAAAACGCACAAAGAAAATTACCTCGGCGGGCAAACCATTACCGAAAGTCTGTTGGATTTTTCGGGTAAAGTGCTAAAAAAGTTAACGCTACACCGACGAGAAAATACCAACAGCAACAAAATTCGAATCGAGGAGCAGTTCGAGTACTCACCGCAAGACCGTTTGCTTACACATTTACACCGCGTGAATGGCGGCACTTGGGAAGTACTAGCCAACAACACCTACGACGAACTCGGACAACTGATTTCGAAAAAAGTGGGCAAACAAGACCCAACCGGTGCCAGTTTTCTTCAAAAAGTTGATTACGCGTATAACATTCGGGGTTGGCTCACCAACATCAATAACATTGCCGATACCGCCGACGAAGTTACCGATTTGTTTGCCTTCAAGATTAATTACAATATCCGAGAACAATCGATTCCGGGAGTGGAGAACTTGTACAACGGAAACATCTGTGACCCGAGCCGAAAAGGCGAACGGAGCGAAGCTAAACGTATTGGCGCACCGAAAGCGACGGTTTTACGCGTATGTACGGCTATCAGTACGACGATTTAAACCGCCTGCTCAAAGGCAATTACCGCAAAATGGGCTACAGCGTTACCGGAAATTACGACGAAACGCTCAGCTACGACAAGCACGGAAACATTCAAACCCTTCAGCGAAACGGTTTTGCCGATGCCGACTTTGGTATGTCTGTACAAATCGATAACTTAGCTTACACGTACAGCGGTAACCGCTTGCTGCGTGTAACTGATTCGAGCAATTCGTTAAACGGCTTTCGAGACGGCACCAATTCGGGTAGCGATTTCGATTACGACAGCTACGGAAACATGACAAGAGACCACAA
The DNA here is from genome assembly GCF_002251775.1 of Flavobacterium aurantiibacter. Lineage (GTDB taxonomy): Bacteria > Bacteroidota > Bacteroidia > Flavobacteriales > Flavobacteriaceae > Flavobacterium > Flavobacterium aurantiibacter. The sequence continues at coordinate 457 of NZ_NOXX01000013.1, read as the reverse complement.
CAAACTGCTGCGCATTTCGTACAACCATTTGAATTTGCCGGTTGCTGTTGAATTCGACAACACAAATCGGATTTTATATCATTACAATGCGGCGGGCGAAAAGTTGTTGAAGTTGGTACGAACGAACAGTCCTGCCTCTGAGGTAGTTACCGAATATATCGACGGTTTTCAGTACAAGAACGGTGTTTTGAAGTTCTTTCCTACCGCAGAAGGCTACGTAGAATTCTTGGATCCTACCAAATTCTTCTACGTATACAACTACACCGACCACCTCGGAAACGTGCGTTTAAGCTATACGCAAAACGGCAACACCGTTAAAACGTTAGAAGACAACCATTACTACCCCTTTGGCCTGAGGCACGAAAACTACGCCAGCGAGCGTTTTGAACGGGTAAAAGAACCCAACGGTGAGTTATACGTGATACAACCCACGGAAAGACGGGAGTGGCAGTATAAG
>NZ_NOXX01000075.1 GCF_002251775.1 Flavobacterium aurantiibacter | reverse complement strand
GATACAACCCACGGAAAGACGGGAGTGGCAGTATAAGTACAACGGTAAGGAGTGGCAAGATGAGTTGGGGTTAAACTTTTACGATTACGGCGCCCGAAATTACGATGCCGCAATTGGTAGGTGGATGAATGTGGATCCGTTGGCGGAGAAAGGAAGAAGATGGTCGCCGTATAATTATGCAATGGATAATCCTGTTTATTTCATTGATCCGGATGGGATGTGGCCTTGGCCACCAATTTGGACGGCTGTTAAACAATATTATAGCGGCATGTATGAAGGAGCTAAAGCTACTTTAAAAAGCACTTATTCAGCCGTTACAAATCCAATCGCAACTATTAAGTCTATTGCTAACTCCAAGCCAGCTCCAAAAACAGGAGCTGATGTTATAGCGAGTGCTTTTGGCGGTGCAAGTTCTGTTGTTGCTCCTGCTATCAAGGCTGCAGCTAAAGCACTAAAAGGAGATATACATGGAGCAGGTAAAATTGCAGGTTCCGCATTAACTGAAAAAGTTATCGAGGGCGCTGTAGTTGCTGCTACAGCTGGTGCTGGAAGATTACTTGGGGGCTTAACTAAGGCAACGCCGGTGACTAGCGAAATGACTGCATTAAATAACAGTGTAAGAAATATAGCAACTGAAATGGGTGCAGCAGGTCGATCGCCAGCGACTGTTGTTGGAGCGGAATTAAATGGTCAAACTACAATTGCTACTAGTGGAAATATTCCAGCAATTATAGCTCCTGAATTAGAGGCTGCCTCTACACAATTAGGTGGCGTTGGAACACGAACCGCATCTGGTAACAGAGTTGGATGCTGTGCTGAATTTCAAGCAGCAAATGAATTACTTTTGCAGCAGCCTTCAGCGATTCCCTCGCAGATAAGATTTACAGACGCAATAAGACCTAGAACAGGCGAGGTGATCCCGCCTTGTTCAAATTGTGAAACAATTTTTGGACTATAACTAAGTAATCATATGTTTACAGAAAACGAACAACAAGCGTTAGATTTAGATTGGTTTTTTATGGCCGACAATAAAGTCGGATTTGTTGCCTCTGCAGGAGGTAAGTTACCTAGCTCAGTTTCCCTTTTAGATGAAGGCGAATTTAATTTAATTAGTTCTTATTTTAGAAATCTCCCTGAAAAAAGTATAGTGGAAGTTAATTCCGATATTACTAAAGTGAAGAAAGTCAAATCTATTGACAGCTACCTCAAGGACTTTGTATTTATGGCAAAAAAGGGACTTTACTGCTACGATAAAAAAGTACTTAATGATTTTAGTCACTTGGATTATTACTTAGTAGCTAAACCAAAAACGGCATTCAATAGTAGTGTATTGCCAGAAGAAATTCTAGCGATACTACAAAAAACAGTTTACCCAAAGGATATAGAACATTTAAAGTCTTTTTCAATTACAGAAATTAGTTAGGCGGAAAATAAAGAATTAATATTTGGTCGATCGAAGAGAATAAGCCCCCCGTTACCCGTTAGCGCGGATTTATAATCCGTGCTGAAAATGGTCGGCTTTTCCGACCGTTTACAATCAAAGATGTTTGCCTAGCCCCGACTGCAGCGGCAGCCCGGAGTACAAAAAGGCTGT
>NZ_NOXX01000010.1 GCF_002251775.1 Flavobacterium aurantiibacter | reverse complement strand
TTTTCTATAACTTAAGAGTTGTTCTTCAAAACTATGAATGCCTTTAAATAGTCTCATGTTAATTGTTTTGTTCCTTAAAATCGGTGGTTCATCAGTCATTTTCAAGGTTTTTATACTGAAAGCAATAATGCTATTTATCCAATATTGATTTTATTTTATACATAGCAATGAGAGAACGTATTCTTTGTGCTGCAATCCACAATCCAGACGAGAAAAATTTTATAGGTGAGCCACTTGTCTATTGCGGCTTCAGACATTCCGACATAATGATGCAATCAAGGTTAGTTAGCCGCAATCCATTACATCAAGGGTTTATAACTACTACAGGTCGCTTTGTAGATAGAATAGAGGCATTACAAATTGCTATTAAATGTAATCAAGTCGATGATAGTAAAATAATCAAAGGGATTTTTTTGTATAGTGTTGATTTGTATTGATATAAATGAGTTAATTTAGAGTTTTTAATGTCGTAATTGTCGTTCGATAAATATAAAGTCTTTACCTTTTTTAATAACACAAATGTGTCATGTTGATCTCTTTATCAACTTTAATAAGGAGGTATGAATATTCAACACTATAGGGTTTAATTAACCTATCTAATTTTAAATCTTAAAAACACTTTTGTACAGCAATAACAAATCTTTCAAAAGAAAAAGGTCTGTATTTACTTTTTACGGTTTTTTGAATTATTGTGTGACACATATGTGTCATGTGCGTTTTAAAAATATGTTAAATATTTGCAGTTGTTATTATTTCTTGGTTTCTAACAAGGCTGAAATATTATCACGAATATTTTTTAGCATGAAAGTAATTGATACAAATTTATCTGCTTATTTTTTTTCTTCGTTTGGAAAAACGCCTGAAATGTTTAGTGAATCGTCATCTAATACTTCTGTCACAAAAAGTAGTTTAAGTATTTTTTTTAAGCTTTATCCTCGTTTTTTTTCCTTATTCTTCTTTTTCGGCACGGCTCTCAAAGCACAAAAAAAATTCACCGCTACAGCCCAAAATAATTTCAGTAGTAACATTTTCTGGAGTTCTTTGAGTAAACACGTCACTTTGCATGGATCAACTAGTTTATTGTGGTACTTCAAAACACATGCAATGAGAATCATTTTTTTTAGAGAAATGCTAATGGTGGCAAACTTTCTTACGCCAAAACTTTCTAATCTCAACACAAAAAAACAAAACGAATCATTAGGTATAAAAATAGCCAGTTTCTATAATGATTTTTCAGCCTATCGATTTCAAATAACACCATACAAATACACAGAATACTCCTTTAATCAATTAAATTATTAACTAATGAAAAAATGTTTTCTTTATAAAATCTTATTCATAGCTGTTTTCTTGTTTGGAAATTTTTCAAGTTATTCCAACGATATTACCGTTACAAATTGTACGCTAACCGGTCAAAATACATCTGCCGGGGTTAACAATGTGGCTAACTTTAGCCTAGTGCAATTTGACCTGAGCTGGGAAAACAGCTGGCGCGTTAACTTTGGTCCTGCCAACTGGGATGCAGCATGGGTGTTTGTTAAGTTTAGGGTTGGAGGTAACAACCCTACCTTTACCGGT
>NZ_NOXX01000034.1 GCF_002251775.1 Flavobacterium aurantiibacter | reverse complement strand
TTTTTTTTTTTGATTGATTTTTGACAGGTCGTTAAAAAATGATGTTATACTTTCAATTTCAACTTTTTATTTTGATCACAGACGTACGGAAAGTCTGACTTTTTTTGCGTTAAGAACTCCAAAAAAGTACAACTGAGACAATAAAATTTTAGGAGAGAGAGAAGACGAAGGCCGTGTTAAAAATTGATCTAATTCAAACATTTCTTAAAATCGATTACAGTCACATAATGCACAGTAAAAGTTAATGCTTAATGATCATTTTTTTCTGGTAGCAAACCAATAAAACAGACCTGCACTTCCACCCAGTGGGCCATACAATTTCATGTCGAACAGGCAGTCTATTATAAAGGCAATACTCATAAATATTACAGTAGCCACCAACGCAATTTTCAATTTATCTTTTTTAGTCATTGTTTATAACATTGATTAGTTTATTGAAGATTATTTTCAGTCAACACGTGTGCCGTACAAAGAAATCGCCGGAGTAACTAAATTACTTCTATGAGGCGTTTTCTTGAACATGATATTAAAATCTCGGCGAATCATGGCGTTAATATTAATGAAGTACGGCGTTAACGATTTGGTAGTAATGTCCATCATCTTCGCGAAATAATTCATTTTCTTAGAAAGTTGGTACTTCAGTTTGGTCTGTTTATTGGGTTCGGGATTTATAATGTCGCCCGTTTCATCTTCGTACGATACCAACTCGATAACTACAAACAAGTTTGATTTAGGCTTCGGAAAACCGACCGATTCCAAATCGACAATCACTTCATTTTTGACTCCTTTTTCGAGCTGCAATACAGGACTTTCGAAAAAGACATCGCCAATTTTTATTTTATTCTGAGTTAGAATACTTCCAACAAGCTCGCACGCGTAAAATTTGATTTTATAGTTCGTTTTTACTGATACTTTCTCTACAAAAAAGCGAAATTTCGTTACGTTGATAGTAGCTAATTCTTCACGAAAAAACACAATTCCAGCGGTCGGCTCCGTTTCGAATGAATTACTTCGCTTTCGAACAAAGCGCGAGTTTTCGCCAAGAAACGTTTCTTTTTTAACAGCTGCGTTTAAAACTACTTCGTCGAGCTCAAAAACCTCTTTTTGCAAAAACACCACTTCCGGTAACGAGTCTTTCAAAAAACCCTTCGACCGAAATCCCTCTTTTCGGAAATGTATCGAATCGAAAACAACAGCAGCATCTAAAACAGTAAGCGTATCTCTACTAGTTAAGCCTGTTTGCAGCAGTTGTTTCTTATAAAATAAATCAAACGACACTTCGGGTATAAACTCCATTACGTCGTCATCAATAGGTATAAACTTCTGGCAGACTGCACGATTGCCGCTTATTAAAAAAACGAACAGCAAGAAAAAGAATTCAAATCGGTATCGTTTTGAAGTGCTCTTACTTGCTGTGTCGAAATGGTGTTTAATCATCAAAGTTTGCGGAACTTAATTTATTTAATGTGAGTTCGATGTAAAAATTAAAGTTAGAAACCATTTAAATAGTTGATTACAAGGCGTATCTTCTTTGGGATACAGAGGTATCTCAAAAAAATACAACGATGTAAG
>NZ_NOXX01000027.1 GCF_002251775.1 Flavobacterium aurantiibacter | reverse complement strand
TAGTTATACTGATTTGATAAGGAACGCAAATGGATAACTCAAAAATTTAATCATTCCGCTTTTTGCGACTCTTAAAAAGTAGGTGGTACCCACAACAAGGTTTGTAAACTTAACGTTCGAACCTTGCTGACAGGAAATTAGCTGTAAATTATTACAACCACCCGAAAACATTGAGATTGCAGTATCATTTAATTCTGGATCGTGTAAAATACCTTTAGTTAAAACAATACAGTGCACCGAATTTGTTGCTGTGAAGGAATACCAAATATCGTTAATGTTTGGAAAACAATCCACAACAGATCCCGTTTCAGTAACGTCAGATTGAGAAGCACCAAAAGTTGAAGCATCATTTACGGATTGTGCTGTAACGGATGTGCCTGTAGTAAAATTTATAGATACGGCAGCGGAACAGAAGTCATTTATGGGCTTTGTTTCAAACTTATTTCCTTGTAAAGGAAATATTTCACCATATATCCAATTTTCACAAATAGGTTGTATAAATGCAAAATAGCGCGTTGAAGGTTGCAGATTATTTGGTGAAAAAGAACTAGCTCCATCTAAAACGAAATTAGTAATTGTACCCGCAGGTAAATTCGAAAAACTACTTAGTGTCACAGTTTCATCAGAATTATTTGGAATTAGTGCCAACCGATAACCAATAAGATTAGGATTTAACTCCCATGACAGGGTTGCGCTTGTTGTAGTAATAGAATCAGCGTTAACAACAAATGATGCTGGCACGCTGCATTGTGCTACACTTATAAGTCCTTTTAATAAAAAGACTACCAGTATTAAAATCGAAAAAATATTTTTCATGAATTTATATTGTTATCGTGACTAATTTAATCTTTTTTTATTTTCAATAAGTGAAAGCACCGTTATTTTTTCCGGCGGCAAGTGTCGGGGGAAATCTATAACCGCCGGCGGGCCTTTTCCTACACTCGAAGCTTTAGACGAACTAACCAGAGGTTACCCCTCACGCGAAAATCGCAAGCAGAGGATTGACCGATTGAAACTCTACTCCCATTTTCTTTTGCTCAAACAAAACGAGTATTGGAGTTTACTTGTTTGAGTTGCATACAGAACTCACGGAATATGCAGGAATTTTAGCTTTTGTAGAGCGAATTTCAACCGATTTTTCACAGACGTAACTAAATGATTAAATGAATTTTAAACCTTGGTAATATTGCAATATTACGTTTATATTTTATCAAAGCCCTTAAAAGAGTTTTCGATGCCGTATGAGCTAAAGATTATTTTTTCGATTCCCAGTCCGTATCAAGTAATATGTAAATGCATTTTAATCGAACAGCCGGCTTTACAATTATTTAGTTGTAATATTGCAATATTACCTCAGATTAACTAATACAAAATCAATAGATTAATCATTTTAGAAATCGCATTTTTTTAAAGTATATAATCTCTTAAAAACCTAACGTTAATTCAAAGACGGCAGTAGAAACGAACGTTAAGTGGGAAAGCTGTTCCGGCAGCAGCCAAAGTGGAAACCCCGCAAGTGCAGCAGGCGTAAAAACAGCCGCGGCGGTACGGCGACCAAAGGAAGCC
>NZ_NOXX01000089.1 GCF_002251775.1 Flavobacterium aurantiibacter | reverse complement strand
CTTAACCAGCATTACAAGTTTTGCACAATCAACGAACCCTGCGCCATATTGTTCTGGATCAAGCGTTCCTTTTTATTTTGACCCAATAACAAAATTTCAATTGGGCACTTTCTCTAATATTACAGGTGGCTATTTGGGCGGACAAACCGGAAATTATAATTCTGGAACATCTAAATATGTCTACTTTAATAATTTTACCCCTATTTTGCTTCAAAAAGGAGTTAACATACCTACTTCTCTAGAAGTCATACAAGGTGATTGCGAAACAAAGTTCATTGAAGTTTACGTAGATTTAAACCAAAATAATTCTTTTGAAATTACCGAAAAAGTGGGCTTTGTTCCCTCTGCAACTATTGATGCCAACTGCCAAGCAACTACTCCCCAAACATATAATTTTACAATTCTAATTCCAACAACTGCTACCGATGGACTAACAAGATTGAGAGTAATTTACAAAGGAGGTAATGGTTTACCTGCTGATATTCCTTGTCCTAATCAATTGCAATATGGTGAAATTGAAGATTATAACGTGAGCATAACAACTACACCAACTCCTGTTCCGCCAACTGTAGCCAGTTTACCAGCTACTAATGTTGGTTCCGATCAAGCAACACTTAATGGTAGTGTAAATGCTAATTATGGCCCAACAGCAACCATATCCTTTGAATATGGAACCAGTACTTCTTATGGTAGCACTGCAAACGCTACCCCATCTACTACAAGTGGAACCATTTTGACCAATGCAACAGCAACATTAACTGGATTGATAGCGAATACAACCTATCATTACAGAACCAAAACAACGGTTGGTGCAAACACCTATTATGGTTCTGATCTAACATTTACAACAGCAGCCGGTGGTGGACCTATCATTTCAGATGTTTTCCTTTCAACTGCTACATCCAGTACATTTTACGATCCTTTCTTTTTTAATACTCTTGTTAATCCAAACAGTTCTACTGGGGTAAATGTTTACTTTGAATACGGTTATACCACTGCCTATGGCACAACAGTACCGGCGACTCCTGCCGTTATATCAGGGTTTAGTAATGTTTCTGTAAACTATACATTTGAGCCGCAACCTGTTTATACAACCTATCACTGGAGAGTAAAAGTAGTAAGAAATGGGGTGAGCTACTATAGTCCAGACCAAACGATAGCATATTTTGTTAATGGATCAACTATAAATCCAGTTGCAGCTTCATCAATTACAGGAACCGAAGCCACATTAAATGGAAGTGTACTTCCTGATAATTATACTACTAACGTTAAATTTGAATACGGTTTAACCAATACCTATGGCACTACTGTAAATGCTACGCCGAACTCATTTCCGGCTAAAACATCATTAGATTTTTTCCCTGTAGCAGCTACTATTACAGGTTTAGCAATCAATACAACCTATCATTACAGGGTTCGCACAGAAACTATTAGCCCTAATCCTCCTGCAGGAAGTATTCTAAGAACTCACGTTGGACCCGACTCGACATTTACCACCACTTCATTGGGAACTATTGATTTTCATGAAGATTTGTTTGAAGTTTTTCCAAATCCAACTACATCAAT
>NZ_NOXX01000025.1 GCF_002251775.1 Flavobacterium aurantiibacter | reverse complement strand
TTTTTTTTTTTTGATTTGGTATCGGTTAACCAACTTATTATTTTATTAATTTTTAAAACCGATTTTTTATGAAAAAAATGATTTTTAGTTTGATTTGTCTAACTTTGGCAAGCTCGGCAGCTGTTGCCTCAAATCAATTACCAATTCCAATTATACGTTCAGCGGCAGAAGTTTCCAAAGAGGCCTTACCTCCAACGACTGCGCAAGATTGTTTAAACCAAAGAGCAATAACCTATAGTTATTTACGAGCACAAGGCTTTAATGATGATCAAGCTTCCGCGACGGCATATCAAACTTATTTCAACTGCATGGGCAGCATAACTTTTGGGGTAATCAAGCGCCCTTAATAATTAAATAAACGTGTGCCTTATCAAAGGTATGAGGTACACGTTTCTATATAAACTTTCAAGATGTTAAAATTTTTGTTTCTCTTTCTTATCTGCTCAGTTTGTGTAGCTCAAAACAATTGTATTAAGGTTGTCTACTACGCTGAGGTCATCGATATTGCCGAATTAACTAAAGCGAATAATCCCGTGGAATCTTTGTTTAAGGCAGCAAAAGAAAATGCAAGCGCACTGCGCTTTGATCTTTCAATTAGTTTAGGGTGTTCGTTGTTTAAAGCCAGAAATATGCTCTCGACATCTGCAAATGACGGCGTAGTAACTACATCAATGCCTTTTCTCGATTATTCGGGCGAAGTTTATCGTTGCGACAAAGAGATGTTGCGACAAATTTTAATTCTTGGTTCAAAAACCTATTTAAAAAAGATTGATGCACAAGATTGGAATATTACAGCAGAAACGAAACTTATTGATACTTATGTTTGCTATAAAGCTACTTCAATAAGAGTAGTTCAAGGTATTGATAAAGTTTTTCACCAGCCCATAACGGCGTGGTTTTGTCCGAATCTTCCCTTTTCATTCGGTCCAAATGGTTACGGAGGTTTGCCTGGTTTAATTTTAGAGTTACAAGTCCACACAAGTTTTTACAAAGCCATGTCTATTGAAACTATTCAAAATTGCGTGGTAAAGCCGGGCAATTTCGAAACCATAAAAGTAGTAACAGAGGCTGAACTTGATAAGATGCTAGATAAATTTAATGAAGAAGAATGAACCGCATGCGTTGATTAAATATCGTTCTTTTGACAAAAAATTGCTTTAGTTTACTGTTGAAATGATTAATTCAAAATTCGGTACATAGTTATGAAATTAAACTAAAAAATAAACAATAATGCAATGGTACTTCACACTATTTTAGTTAGTTGAAATAGACTTCTCGAGTCTGTAACTCGTTTATATCTTAATTAAGAATTTCTGCAACATATATAGTATTGATTTTTAACTTCTTATTCTTTAGCAAAAGGTATCAAATTACCCGCAACATTATAATCCTTGCAATTTTCTCGCTCGGATTTGTTTCTCATGCCCAGTCTTCAAAAACCCTCACTGGCATCGTAACCGACAGTTTGAACCAACCCCTCGAAAACGCAAACGTACTCGCCAAATCGCGTGCCGAAAAACCCGAAATTAAG
>NZ_NOXX01000087.1 GCF_002251775.1 Flavobacterium aurantiibacter | reverse complement strand
AAAGTCGAAATATTCCACGTATCGTTGTAACCGTCGCCGTTTGGTGTGAAGAATTTCGGATAATCGATCACAGTAATCGATGTAAATGCTTCGCCACAAGCGCGTAAGTCACGTGCGTAAATGGTGTGATTGCCTGTATTGTCTTGACTTAAGACCGTGCGAACTCCTGTAAAGACATTGCTCGTTTGCCACGGACCGTCGTCGAGACGGTATTCGTATTCGCCCGGCGGATTTACCGTAACAGTTACCGTAGCGTTCTCTGCAAAAAACAGTGTTTGTACCGATGCCGTTACACTTGTTGGTGGAGCCGATGCCGTAATGCTCGCAGTTGCCGAACGTGTACAACCTGTTACTGCATCTGTAACTTGTACTCGATACAAACCAACAGCCTCTGCATCTATTGATGCTAAGTTGCTGAACTGCGGTTGCTGTACGTCGTCGATAAACCATTCGAAATCGTAAGTACCGTCATTCGGTAATCCCGTATCCAAGGTATAGGTGCTTGTATTGGTTGGATCGTTGTTAAAGATACAGATGTAACCGTCTTGATCTAATTTGGGTTGTGGAATGTTGGTTACCGCAACCGTTGCTTGTGTATTCGCAGCCGCTGATAAATCTACCAAGCAAGCCGGTAAATCATTACGCTTCACGGTTAGCAATTGGTACACCTGCGTTTCTTCAATGATGCCTGTAGCAACAACCGCCGTACCTGAACCGCTCAGTGAAACACTTTGTGGAGCGCCGCCATTGATGCTGTAGGTAACTACTGCGAATGGCGTTCCAGTGATAATCACATCAGCCGAATTACCCGCACAAATACTCGGCTCTAATCCGTTGGCGATACTCGCTTGTGGAAGTGCCACCACCGCCAAACGAGCGACATTACTGGTCACTGCCGGACATGATGTGCTAGAAACTAGAACTGTATAATTAGCTATGTCGTCGAAATCAACAGCGCTTAGTGTTAGTGTACTATTGGTTTCACCCGGTATATCAACATTATTTTTCTTCCACTGATATGTTAAACCGATTCCCGTTGCCTGCACAAGGAAAGTGACGTTCTCGCCAAAACAAGCCGTTACAGTCGAGGGCTGGGTAGTTATTGCCGTTGCTGGATTAACAACCACAACTGCAGCTAACGATTCATCCGATGGACAAACTCCCGCATTACTCACTTCAACAGTGTAATCTCCTGCTTGCGCTTGAGTAATCCCTGAAATAGTTAACGTAGGATTGGTTTCGCCTGTTAAATTTACCCCGTTGCGTTTCCATTGATACTGTAACGCCGAACCTGTGGCAGTAACGTTCAAAATCAAAGTTTCGCCTTCGCAAAGCGTCTGACTCACCGGATCTGTAACCACTTGTGGCGCTTCCAAAACAACAACAGCCGTTGGAATCGATTGCACCGCTGGCGAACATGCTCCACTAACTACCACAAAGTAGTCGCCAGAATTGGTTGTAGTAAGCCCGGTTAATGTCAATGTAGCTGTTTGTGCCGACGGATCTGAAATCGGATTCGCTAAA
>NZ_NOXX01000006.1 GCF_002251775.1 Flavobacterium aurantiibacter | reverse complement strand
GTAACGCCTAAAAGGATGTCGTTGCGCCCGCTCACACGAAAATCGTTGACCGAACATCAGTTACTCAAATACGTATCATAATTCTCCGGCGTGACCACCACCAACTCATGATTCGGATACGACGAGGTGAAATTTTTCGGAAAACGAACCTTTTTATGCGAATTCCATTTGATTTCAAAAGCCGTAATTAGCCCGTCGGCTTCCTCAATGTAGTCGATTTCTTGTTGTTCTTTTGTGCGCCAGAAATACGGTGAAACAAAATTGTTTTGGTAAGCATTGTATTTCTTGCGCTCGGCGATAAAGTAGTTTTCAAACAAGGCTCCAATGTCGGCGCGGTTTACGGCCAACTGGAAATTGTTAATCACCGCATTTCGAATGCCGTTGTCGTAGAAGTAAATCTTTTTCGAAAGCTTTAGTTCATTTCGGGCATTTCGCGCAAATGATTGTAATCTAAAAACGATAAACGTCTTTTCAAGTAAACTAATATACGTTTCAACCGTTTTACTGTCTATTCCGACTAGCTTCCCTAGTTCGTTATACGAAACTTCCGATCCAATTTGTAAGGCCAATGCTTGCAAGAGCTTAACCAATTTCTCGGGCTTCTTTAACGAATCAATCATTAAAACGTCTTTAAATAAATAGCTGTCGGCCAGTTGTTTCAAAATTAAACGCTGGTCGTCGGCATAACTAACAACTTCGGGATACGAGCCGTAAATCAATCGGTTATGAAGCAGTCGCTTTTCTTCCAAAATTCCGTGATGATTCTTAAGTTCTTGAAACGATAGCGGAAACAATTGGCATTCAATCTTGCGCCCAGTTAACGATTCGTAGGTTTTATTTTGCAAGTCAAAAGCCGAAGATCCCGTGGCTACGAGCTTAACATCCGGATAGTTCTCGTGAATCAACTTTAAAGCAATACCAATATTCGGAATTCGTTGGGCTTCGTCAATGACAACAAACTTCGAAGCACCCAATATACTTTTGATTTGCGTTGAAGTAGGCTTTTCAAAAATCTGTTGAATGTCGTATTCGTCGGCATTAAGCCACAGCGCACTCTCGTAACTGTTACTTAATTCCTTAAGCAAAGTCGTTTTTCCGGTTTGTCGAGCGCCAAGTAAAATCAGTACTTTTCCTTTGTTGAGGAATTTTGAAATCGCCGCAGTTAATTCTCTGGCTATCATAACGTAAAGTAAAGTTTGCTGCATTCAAAAGTAGTACTTTTTCGGATTCTATTCCAAAAAAGTAATGCGTTTTTTGGATTCTATTCCAAAAAAGTTACTTTTTTTAAGAATTCTATTCCGAAAAAGTTGTGTTTTTTGGGTGTGCCGGCGCCAACGTACTTTAACCTTCAATTCGTAACGGCTCCGCAAAACAATCGTTGAGCGTATCAAAGTAGCGCCGTCGCG
>NZ_NOXX01000072.1 GCF_002251775.1 Flavobacterium aurantiibacter | reverse complement strand
TACCAAAACCCAATTAATTTGGTGGATCCGGATGGACGGGAAGCAGATGATTGGGTGAAGAGAGACGGTAAAATTATTTGGGATGAAAATGTAACAAGTTCTAAGGACAAAGATTTACAGAAAGGTGACCAATACCTTGGAAAAGCAGTTATTGTTTTTAATGGATCGCGCGATGAAAAACTTGGAAAAGACAACAATTTATTTGGAAAAGGAGCAAAACTAGCAAGTGTTACTGTCTACGGGCCTGATGGAGAAAACGACATTGAAGAATACCAAGGATTTACAATGACCTCGGACAGTAAAAAGTTTGGAGCGATTGCAGATGGTACTTACTCTTTCAATTATGATGCTAAAGGGAAAAGTGGTAAACTTGAGTCGCACTGGGCAGTTGAGGGTCGTAATGAGGTACCTCCTTTAGACGGATATAATCCAAATCCTAATTCCAAAAATAAACAATTTAAATCTGGAATTTTTATACATACCTCTAATCGAAATGGTGCTGCTGGAACATACAACAAAGGGAAAAATGGAATCTCCGAAGGATGCTTATTAATAGTGCCATCAAAATATGACAAAAACGGCAAAGCTCTAAATAATGGCTGGAACCAATTTAATGAACAGTTATCGGGTGTAAAAAAAGGAACTTTAATTTTAAATAGAAGTTGAAGATGAAAATACTACTGTTATTGTTACTGTTAAATGGATGTATCTTTGGTCAAAAGTGCAACTGTGAAACTTTTATTATCACAGATAATAGTAGAATCCCTATTTATTCTTCTAATAAAAAAGAAGCTAAAATTATCTATGAAATAAAAAATGACTCTACAACTGAAAATTACTTTAGCTTAAAAATTTATGACTACAAAGATCATAAGTTTTTAGTTAAACCAACCGACTCCTTCAATAAGCGTTATAAATTAGGGTGGATCAGCGACAAATATGTAGGTATTTATGCAAATAACTACAATTCACAATTGAACCTATATGACTCTCCAAATGAAACCAGTAAAATAATTGGAAAATTTGAAGAATATGTAAATATTGCGTTTCAGGTGCGTGGATGTTCGAACAAATGGTTGTATGTCTTCTTAAAATTAAACAATAAGGAGTATAGTGGATGGATGCGACCACAAGATCAGTGCGCTAATATTTTTACAACTTGTAATTAGAATTTAGTCTCATGACACTAATCAAGATACAAAGGATATTCTTATATAATTACTTATGATTTTATCAAAACAAAAGATATAGATTTTCGTTAGCTTTTCCGAGAAGTAATTGAAGGATTAGATATGGGAAGTTTTAAACAAATCTAAATCGCCCGCTACTACGACCCAAAATGTAGTAGTTTTATAAGTGTGGATCCGTTGGCGGAGAAAACAATGGATGCATATGGGTATTGT
>NZ_NOXX01000132.1 GCF_002251775.1 Flavobacterium aurantiibacter | reverse complement strand
CACTACTGTCCGATAAAAATTTAAAAGCGGGATTTCTTACTCAAGATTTCCCGCTTTATTGTAATTTGGTTTTGCGAACTAAAATTACATGAATAAAAGTAGCTACTTTTTCGGACAATCTGTTTTCGGACAGCTGATTTCTTTAATCGATTCTTCTTTGATACGGGGAGCAGTTAAAAAACATAACTCTGATCATTATGTTAAGAAGTTTGATACCTCCGATCATTTAATAAGTATGTTGTTTTCCACTTTTGCCCATTGTACTTCATTACGAGAAGTATCCGCTTCAATGTTGGGTTTGAAGGGTAAAACGAATCATTTTCAACTTAAAAACATACCTTATAAAAGCACTCTCAGTGATGCAAACAAACGAAGAAGTCATTTGGTGTTCCAAGATATTTATTACGATTTACTAAAGCAATACCAATCAATTATCTCGGACAGCAGAAAAATTTACTCGTGGGAAGACAAATTAGAAATCATTGATTCGAGTACGATATCCTTGTTTAAAGACATACTAAGCTGTGTTGGTCGAACACCATCTAATGGTAAGAAAAAAGGGGGCATTAAGATTCACACACAGATTAACCTTCAAGAAAACGTACCTAAACTCATTTGGTTTTCAGCGGCAACCACCCATGACAAGCAATTTCTAAAACACATTCAAATTAAAAAAGGGAAAATAGCTGTATTCGATAAAGGGTATAACGATTATAAAACCTTCGATGAGTTTACCGAGAACGGTATTCACTTCGTTACACGCTTAAAATCAAACGCTTCTTATGAATCCATCCGAGAAAACGATATTCCTTCACATATAGACAACGGTGTAATAAAAGATGAAGTAATTCAAGTAGCGGTTAAAAAAAATGGGAGTTACGTCAAAACAATTGAATTGAGAAAAATAGCTTATTGGGACGACGAGCATGGACGATGCTTTGAGTTTATCACCAATCTTCATGGGATGAATGCGGGTCACATTGCATTAATTTACAAGAAACGGTGGCAAATTGAATTACTCTTTAAGCAGTTAAAACAGAACTTTCCGCTCAAGTATTTCCTTGGAGACAACGAAAACTCTATCAAAATACAAATTTGGTGTACCTTAATAGTGAATCTATTATTAACCATAATACGAAAGAAAATCAAAAGAAAATGGGCTTTTTCAAACCTTGCTTGTTTCTGTCGACTACATCTTTTCAATTACATTCATTTGGTAAAATATCTTGAAAACCCGGAGAAAGATTGGATTAAAGAAATTGACCCGCAGCTTCAGTTGAACTTCAGTCCATAAAAAAGGGGGCTTACTTTTGAAAAACATAAATCAACTTCAGTAAAATCAAAGCATTCAAGTCGAAAAATGACTAACTTTAGTTTTTATCGGACAGTAGTG
>NZ_NOXX01000046.1 GCF_002251775.1 Flavobacterium aurantiibacter | reverse complement strand
TAGATAACCGGATTATTCGCACAATACGCATAGCCCGAAATGGATTTCTAAAGCTTATTAGTTATTCTGCGTTGATTTTATGATATGTAAATCTAAATCAACTTTTCTTAGTGTTTTCGCAATCATAAAAAACAACAAATTTAGTTTTTGAGAAGTTTAAAATAGACGGTATCCTTATTTTGAAATAGTTCTAAATTTTTGTCGTAACTAATTCCGTTGTTATTTGAATTTAGTATAAATTTTTCAGTTTTCACCGAATTCAAATCTTTAGCAACCAAGAACGAATAACAAATTTTCGTCAATCTTCCAAAGCTATAAAACGAGTCTTTAGCTGTAATGAGTTCATTTCTTTTCAACTGATAATATTTGATTTTTGCTGCTTCACCTAGAATGTCTATTTTCACTTTATTAGTCACATTTTCGATGGCGATATAACTTTTGTGACTCAAGCTGTGACCAATGATAAATTTCCTTTTTTTTAGAAACTTTGAATACACGATTTTGTCTAGCCAAATGTTGTTGCTAATCGTATCAACATTTAAAAGTAATGTGTCTACAGTTTTTTTTGATTCCACAAACAGCGTGTCAGTAGTCACAGAGTCTATCGCGTTCAACTTCTGATGCTTACACGCTGTCAAAAGGAAGTACAAAATTAATATAGTTTTTATTTTGCTGTCCATACGCCGACGATTCCTTTAAGTCCTTGAATTTTTGATGTTATATTGACGTTCATCCTTGTGGCATCATATCTCGTTCCGTCGAAATATGTTGAAGTACGTGGTGCGCTAACATATGACATTGGCATGCTCTCAATTTTTGATCCTATTCCCTTTACTGCTTTAAATGCAGCTGAAAAAGAATTTGCCAAGTTACCCGTTATGGACGCTTCGTTTGCTTTATAAAAATATTTGGCTTCAGTTCTAATCTTGTCGATGCTGCCAAAAGGATCTTTATATTCTTCCCTATTTATAGCATTGTAGGTCCTAGGCACAAGAATATCTTCATAAGATTTTCCGTCGCTGTGCCTGTTAACTATTGATTCAGCAACAACTTGCCGATCTACGTTTGAAGTGCCTAAACCTGACATTTCTGCGAATGTTGTACGTGCAATTTTACCGATATCTGAGTTTAAGTTTAATTCATAGCCACCACTTTGAATAGTAGCTAACAACGAACTTGCATTGGCAGTATTACCACTTTCTATGCTGCTCTTATATTTACTTACAACATCATAGCCGGTTTGGTTGGTCACAAACACTTTGTCAATGCCATCGTTCACATAAGTTGCCTCTCCCGTATTGTTGTTTATTATAATACTCTCGGCACTCCGCCCATCCGGATCTACCAAATTAATTGGGTTCTGGTAACAATACCCATATGCATCCATT
>NZ_NOXX01000053.1 GCF_002251775.1 Flavobacterium aurantiibacter | reverse complement strand
GGTAACAATACCCATACGCATCCCTTGTTTTCTCCGCCAACGGATGCACACCATACCAAAAACTAAAACGCGGGTCGTAGAAGCGGGCGGCAGGTTAGTAGCTTAGCGTCCACGAACTTTTGTTAGAAATACCACGTTCTATGATAAATGCACCAAATAACCGTCTTGTTATTCTAACAAAAAAATGTCAATTAGCAGTTTTTCACCTTTTCTCCATCGAATTTTTAACTTTTTATTTTTATTGTCGCACACGTAAATGTATTCATTTAAAACCTTAATTACAGTAAATATTTGTTTTCCTTTTTTTATGCGGACGCCAGTTACAACTTTAGTCAAAAAAGTTGACCACCTGTTAAATTCAAAATTCTCACCTTTTTTTATATATCCTACTTTATCTTTATTGTATAGAATCCGTAGACTATTTTTGAAGTTACCTGTCACTATGAAATGAAATATTCCGTAATCGGTTTTTTGAAAAAGGGGACAAGCATCTACGTTTTCTTCGCTTTCTGGCTTAAAGTTTATAGAAACCCTATTCAATCGATTGGTAGCATATATTTTAATTGGGGTGTCTAAATCGCCGTTCCAAATAGCAACACCTATCCCTAAGCTAGAAACATCATCATTTTGAAATCTACAAAAGGTAACTTCGTCTCCTTGATTCCCTTTATCGATGATTTCAAAGTTTAAGTATATTATGATACAGACTAATATTATTTTCATCTTCCTATATGTAAATGATCTTTATGTTTGCCTTGGTTATTGTTTCCTGTATGATTAAATCTGCCCCCATATGAATAGTTTTTATTAAATCCATTATTTTGAGCGTGTTTGAAAAAAGAATTGGTAAGTGGTATATCTGCATTCAGATAGGACGATTTTCCCCTAAGCTCGCCGCCATTTTGATCAAAATAATGAATGTCAATTGAGTCGCCAGAAAAATGAGTTGAATGTCCCAGATTAATTGAGGGATCAGCGGCTGAAATATCACCATAATGAATACTGACACCCGTCTCGGAATAAAAATCTTGAATTGCGTTATAAAAGCCTGCAAACGTTTCAGCAGAAGCGTAGTTGTCTCCTTTCTGCATTAAACCATTAACCTTATAACTGTCATTATTTCCATTAGAACTACCATCAGGTTTTGTATATCTAGAGAAGCCTCGACCTGACTCTGGAAATTTGTACATTCCAAAGCTATTTGGTTTGTAGTAATCTAAACCTGAACCGTCTTGACGATAAACTTCAACAACCGTGCCCTTATATTTGTCGTTATTCCATTCTTTTGTTCGCGCGTATGTAATACCTCTGTAAATTTCACCTTTTCCTAACACACCCTTGTCTTTATAATTATCCGCTGTTACATCTTTTCTCCAAGTAATGTCG
>NZ_NOXX01000007.1 GCF_002251775.1 Flavobacterium aurantiibacter | reverse complement strand
GGGTAGGTACTCGGCGTGTTGCGAGACTTGGCCGGTTTGGTTTGAGATGTAGGTGCTTGAGCCGAGATGGTCGGGGTGGAAGTAGTATTTTTTGATTTCATTTGGATTATAAAGGTTTTTTAAACTTGATAGTATAAATAGCTTCTATAAAGAGTTTTTTATTACTATCAGACAGATTTTTTGATGTAATCTTAAGACTATAAACATCTTGAAAAGCTTTATAAAACAAAATACCTGTATTGCCAATTTTCTTTTTTGCAACTTGAATTTTTCCAACTTTACCGTCAATTTTTTCGTAAAAATAAAACTCCTTGAGAAATGTTCCTTGCGATTGGTCGATTTCAGGAAAATCTGAAGAAAATAAACCAGTAGTGTCCATTTTCACCTTTGTGTAGTAAAATAATTGTTTCTTAGTGAATACTTTAACTGTTTCATTGAATTTACCAATATGTATGCCGTAGTCACTGACAATAGTATCTCCGTCCCCTGTTAAAATTCCAAAAACTTGTGAATCAATATTGTTTAGTTCTATTTTTTTCCACTCTTTAGGAATCTTCATTGTATAAACTCCCATGTTAATAATTTTATCGGGTTTTGTCTTGCAACTCACCAATGTTGAACAAATTAATATGTAGACAAAATAACCAAATCTCATATCTATTTAATTTTATTATTTGATAAAAAACTATTGATTTGTGATTGTATCGCTGATTTATAATTTGGTGTTCCAGATTTAGATTGTTGGTATGTGCCATTCCCCTGATACGGACCAACTTGATTATAGACTGCTTCACCTCTTTCTCTTGAATTTGTTGAAAACGATGGATTTACAGTTTCTTTCATTAATCCACCACTTCCGTGTTCCAAACCTAGATTATGGCCTAATTCATGTGTGGCTACTTGATTGAAAGTCTTATTTTTTAAGGTGCCGACCTCCACAGCGCTTATTCTTCCACCTAATTCGGCTCTGCCAACTGGGTCACCTGTCTCACCACTAATCTTAGGAATACTTCCGACCAGAATCATCACGTGATCATCTTTGCCAACGTCTTTTATTGAATTTACAACTTTGTACTGTACCGAGACATTTTTTAAATTATCATTTGTTGTAATATCATTATTTCTAAAGTCCTTTTGTGCGTTTCCAGATAAGCCTTTAAGAGATACAGTTCCAGAAGATTGGTTAAACATTGTTTCTGACAGATCAGCGCCTGTTGAGTTGACGACGGTTAGGGTTACTTTCATTGAAACATCCCTTTGAACATAATGTGAGTCCCCTTTTTTATTTGAAACTACTGTTATTATGTCGTCATTTGGTGGCTCAGCACTCCTCCCATCCGGATCCACCAAATTAATTGGGTTCTGGTAACAATACCC
>NZ_NOXX01000065.1 GCF_002251775.1 Flavobacterium aurantiibacter | reverse complement strand
ACAAACTGTGTAAGTTGAAAAATAATGGGGTTTTAAAACCCCATTATTTTTTTGTTTAATTTTAAATTTTTACACCGTATTATGAAAAAAGAAGATTTATTATCTGATGAATTTTTGAAGCAATTCAAAACGGGTGAAGACCTAAATGGTTTTCTTGTCCAACTACAAAAACGTGGATTGGAAGCTATCCTTAATGGTGAGTTAGATGCTCATTTAGGATATGATAAACACGAAAAATCGGCCACAGCCAACTCTAGGAATGGCTACTCAAGCAAAAAGGTCAAAACCTCATTTGGGGAATCAAAGATTCAGGTTCCCAGAGACCGAGAAGCCTCATTCAACCCGATGATTGTTCCCAAAAGACAAAGCATGGTTGATGGTTTAGAAAATGTGATAGTATCATTATATGCCAAAGGGATGAGCGTTAGTGATATTGAAGAACAGATTAGAGAGGTTTATCATTTTGATGTCTCTACATCCACTATATCACGAATAACTGAATCGATAGCTAATGATATTATTGCTTGGCAAAATCGTCCATTAGAGTCCGTTTATTTAATCGTTTGGATGGATGGCATCGTGTTCAAAGTACGTGAAAGTTCAAAGGTGGTCAACAAGACTATTTATCTCGCCGTAGGCCTCAATAGAGATGGAAAGAAGGAAGTTTTAGGTATGTGGTTAGGTAAGAACGAAAGTGCTAGTTTTTGGCTTGGAGTTATGACTGATTTAAAAGCCAGAGGTGTTGAAGACATCCTAATTACAGCAACCGACAATCTAAATGGGTTTACGCAAACCATCAAAAATGTTTTCCCAGAATCCCAAACACAAATCTGTGTAGTGCATCAAATTAGGAACTCTGCACGTTATGTTGTTTGGAAGGATAAGAAGGAGTTCTCAAGAGATATGAAGCATATTTATGATGCCCCAACCAAACAAGCTGCCAGAGGAGCATTGGAGGATTTTGCTAACAAATGGAATCATAAATACCCATATGCTGTAAAATCCTGGAAAGAAAACTGGGAGGAACTTACGGTGTTTTTTGACTTCCCAATCGAAATCAGAAAAATTATTTACACTACAAATCTAATCGAAAATCTCAATGGAAAAATTAGAAAATATACCAAAAACAAATTATCGTTCCCAACGGATGAAGCAGTTTTAAAATCCGTATATTTGGCTCTGAGAGAAGCAACCAAAAAATGGTCAATGCCAATCCAAAACTGGGGATTAATCCTCAACCAGTTCTTAACTATATTTGAAAAAAGGGTTCAACTTTAAGTAAAAAGTCAAACCCTGTTATTTTTTAACTTACACACTTTGCGGGATAGTGTC
>NZ_NOXX01000003.1 GCF_002251775.1 Flavobacterium aurantiibacter | reverse complement strand
TTTGATAATGGATGAGAAAAAATTCAATGAATTGAAAGCTGAATCTAAAAATGGAGTTATTGAACATAGTATCGCAATTAAAAAAGAAAACAGTACCGGAATAAGTAAACTTGCGAGTACACCCAAAAACATGTTACTATTTAATAAAATTAGTAATCATATTATAAAAACCCTTAATGAACACTTTTACAAAAAAGATCCAAGCAGTGATTTAGCACGTGGAAGAGTTGAAACATCATCCTTGATGCTTGGCTTAGCTACTAGTAGCGATGCTGCGGCTTTATCAATAGATACTTACGGAGAACATGAGCGTTATGGAAATAATCAATCATTGATAACAATGAATTTTGATCTTCGAAATGATTTAAATACTGCACCAAACATTTTTTCTCTTTTTGAACATGAATTTCACGGACATGGTGGTGGCGCAAAATTGAAAATAGACGTAGACCGAACAAACCAATCTTTTAAATTCTATGAACACAAAGCAATATATGAAATGCAGCAAAACACACCCAATTTTAAATATGCAAGTGGCGATTACAGGGCAAATATCGTTAAGAAAAATAAAGAATATGGCAATTAAATCAATGATACCGCAAACGATATGTATATTTATATTCTTATGTTTTGCAAGCTGTAAAAATCAAAATGATCAAGAGCTCTTAATCCATTATCAGTCGTATCAACTTTATTTATCTTTACCTGAAAATGCAGATGCGAAAAGCCCTCCGATTTTAAATTTAGCTTTTAAAGTCAAAAATTTAACAGACAGAGAAGTTTTTTTTGCATCAAAAGGGAATGAATATGACGACATCAAATCCAAATTGTATTTATTGGATACGTTAAATAATAAAAAATATTTATTTTACAGTAACAATATTAATTTTCTTAAACCCAACGAAGAAATCACAATTATTGGAACATTAGAAATAAGAGAACACAAAAATCTATTTGGTTTAGATGAGGCATTTTTTAATAAACTCAATTTCAAAAAAGACAGTTTACTTTTAAGTCAAAAAGCCGCCAATTTGATTAATCGTTGTGAAATGTATTATTGCCAGGAGAAATCTGACATACAATTTTTTAAACTACAAAACGAAAATGTAACGTCACTAATTGGAAATTTACCTATAAAAATTGAAAGAAACTAACAATTGAAGAACTTAGAAAATCTATTAATGTTAGTAGAAGTAATTTTCAAATAAATAACGGTCCTATTGAACTCGCCACCACGTCTTCTCGCCTTCTACTTCCACCCTGACCACCTGTGTTCAAGTACTTACATCTCAAACAATTTGGGTCAAGTAAGCCAGCCT
>NZ_NOXX01000052.1 GCF_002251775.1 Flavobacterium aurantiibacter | reverse complement strand
TTGGTGCTTTGCGTCAGCGGGTTTCGGAGCACAAAACTGTCAACCTGCACTGAACTTGAATTGAAGCACAAATCTTCAAGTTTGCACATCACCCCGCCTGACGCAAAACCCGTGTTAGTGGCAGGTTATTTTTTTATAAGTTGCTTTACTATGATTGGAATAATTGGGGCAAATCCCTTCTTTGTCCACCTTTGGCTATAATTTGCTGTTATGATTGTTTTTATGTTTGGGATATATATAACTTGTGTTCCCCAAAATCCCGAATGTGTATAGGCTTTTAATCCTTCAATTTCAGTCTCCCAAATCCCCATTCTATAATCAAGTGCTTGCTTTTTGGAATAATTAATAGGTGTAAGCATTCTTTTTAATGTGGATTTTTTGCGAAACACTTTGTTTTCAAACAAATATTTATAAAATAAAGCTAAATCGCGGGCAGAAGATAATAAACCTCCTCCTCCGTACAAATCAAATGTTGGATTTATAAAATAGGTGTCTTCGCCATCCATATAATATTGATGAATTCTATCCGTATTAAACTCTCCCTTTTTATCTTCAATATGAATGGACTTTAAGCCTAATTTTTTTAAATTCAGTAGTTCTTCTATGGCTTCTCCCAATGGTTTTTGGGTGATTTTTTCAATGATTTCGCCTAATAATATGTACCCCGAGTCGGAATACGAAAACTGCTCACCTATTTCTCCTACCGGCTTTGTCTGGGTTGTTAATTCCAACAATTGTTCAGTACGAGTCCAAATGTGGTTTGTTTTAAGATATTCAATTTTAAACTTCTCCGTTTGGGTATGTTCTGCCATTCCACTCGAGTGGGTCAATAAATGGAGAATGGTGATTTTTTCAGGAGCGTACCCACCTTTTATCAAAATTTCGGAATGTTCTTTACTGATGTATTTTATGATGGGGTCTTCAAGGTTCAGTTTTTTATCTTCCCAAAGTCTTAATATGGTAGATGCCACAAAGGTTTTTGTAACACTCGCCATTCTAAAAGTTTGGTTAGGTAAGAGCTTAATTTTATTTTCTTTATCGGCATATCCCGATGCTCCACTCCAATCGATTTGTTTTTCTTTGCAAATAACAGTTACCAATACACCCGGTATGTTCTCGTTTATTTGGCTATCTAAATCCGCTTGAAAATTTAGATTACTTTGAGCACTCAATTTAAAAGCTATTGAGGAAACAATAATTGTTAAGAACAAGGTATATTTAAGCTTCTGTTTCATATATATAGATTTCATTTCTTTACTTGCCGCTAACGTTTTTGCGGCTTGGCGTAGTGGCGGATTTTTAGCACAAAAGTTCAA
>NZ_NOXX01000074.1 GCF_002251775.1 Flavobacterium aurantiibacter | reverse complement strand
GTACTTCCCTAAATAGAGTTGACCGTTTTTGAGGTTAATACTTGGTTATCAAAAATAGTAAAACTAGGTTTAAATTTTAATTGATTATTATTCCACTTTCTTTCAAATTCCACGGGAGTTAATTTGTTTAAATGCTCGTGAGGTCGGTTGTGATTGTAGTTGTACACAGCTTTATCGATATACTTTTTTAATTGCTCAAAAGACTGTGGTTTCCAATATTGTATGTATTCTTCTTTTATTGTTCGGTTGATTCTTTCGGCATACGCATTATCCGGAGCAGTTAAGGACATGCTGATTTGACATTGATTGTCTTTTAGTATTTTAATATACTCTTTGCAGGTATACTGGCTCCCTCGGTCCGAATGATGTATCAAAGGCGGCTTATTGGTACTTAAGGCCATTTGCAAGGCTGCGGTATTGGCAGTAGCTCGCATGTGGTTTGATAC
Organism: Flavobacterium aurantiibacter; assembly: GCF_002251775.1. Classification (GTDB taxonomy): domain Bacteria; phylum Bacteroidota; class Bacteroidia; order Flavobacteriales; family Flavobacteriaceae; genus Flavobacterium; species Flavobacterium aurantiibacter. The sequence goes on along the minus strand of NZ_NOXX01000074.1, from coordinate 866 downwards.
TTTATATCCTACAATTTTTTTCGTGTAAACATCAATGATAAACACCGCATAATAAAATTTGTCTTTCGCATAGATGTACGTTATATCAGACTGCCAGACACTAGAAGGCTTATCCACATAAAGACCTTTTATCAAATTAGAATAGCGAATTGATCCTGCGTAGGTCGTACGTTTAAAATTCCTTTTGCGCTTGAGTCTAAAGCCCAAGTCCATAAAGGTCTCCACAAATCTATCTCTACCGATGAAATCTGGTTTCAAAGCAGCATACATCTTTTCAACACCACAGCCTGGATGCTTTTTTCGCAACTCTTCGGCTCGGTGCATTAGTATGCGCACATTATCACTAAAAACCGCCTCGCGCTTACTATACTGGTGCACCGCTTGCTTACTAATCCCCATGGCTCTGTAAAGCTGATTCATCGAGAAGGCTAGTTCTTTTTGGTGCGTTCGGAACCAGCTGAAGGTGGCGTGTTGAAGTTTTTTTTTAAATCAATATCCAACTCGGTTTTTGCCAATTCCACCATCTTCTCTAAAAATTCAATCTTAATCTGCTTCTGACCCACCGTACGCTCTAATTCGCGAACCTTTGCTTCAAGCTCCTTGAGCTTATTCTCACTACTGTTTTTCATCTCAATAATACGATATCCTTTTTCGTTAAAAGTAGAATATTTATAAATCCAATTGTAAATCGTGACATTAGAAACGCCATACAAACGCTCCAACTGACAAACGCTAAACTTTCCCTGTTCAAAGAGTGAAACCAACTCCTTTTTAAAATCTTCTGAATAACGACGAAATCGACGAATCTGATGCAAATTTGCTTTCATAAATTGACTAAAGTGGTCAACCTATTTTAGGGACGTACA
>NZ_NOXX01000058.1 GCF_002251775.1 Flavobacterium aurantiibacter | reverse complement strand
GTGACGTGGTTTGAAACGGCGACCGAACGGAAGCCCGTTTGAAACTAACGGAACGTTTGCGGTTGGAACGGCTATTGTAACGAACGGCGCGACCCTGACCGTGCATGCATCCTCCGGGGACGTTTGGGAAGGGTTACGCCCAAATAAAATTAAGTCTTGTGCTATCTTTTTAAAGCAAAATGAGCTTTAAATTCTTGTTTATTGCCAGATTGATCGATGTAAAATAGCGTAAACCAGTAATCGGTTGCTACTTGCGGTTTACCTTGGAAAGTTCCATCCCATCCCACAGAATTTGGCGCAACTGTGGTCAATAACTTTCCATAACGATCAAAAATCAAGATATCAGAAGCAATTTGATTCAAAGGATCTTCAATCGACCAATAGTCGTTATAACCGTCGCCATTTGGCGTAATAAAACGCGGATAATTTAAAGCAAAAACCGAATAACTTACAGTGCCACAACCAAATTTATCGCGAACTGAAACATTATAAGGGCCTTGATAAATATTTGTAAAGACATTGCTATCTTGAACAAAACCGTCGTTTAAAATATACTCATAGGATCCTGAACCTCCAGTAACTTGCACTACAATTTGCTGGCGATCGTCAAAATCATCTCCAACACTTACAATTGCCACTGCTAAAGAGGAAGTTTTTACTTCGGTACGTGCTAATGAACTGCAGCCTGTAACGAGATTAGTTACAGTAACTTGATAAATTCCTGGAACTTGAACTAATAAAGAATTTGAGGTTTCGGTTAATGGATCACCATTCAAAGTCCATGAAAAAGTATAATCAGCGGGAGATAAATCCGTTTTGACCTCGACCACAGATATAACTTGTCCAGTTACGTTGTCTAAACATAAATACAAATCCTGCGGCAATTGAACTTCGGGCAGATCGACAATTTCTATGGTTCTTGAAATAACACTCAAACAAGGTGTAGAAATCTGGTATGTAAGAGTAACAAAACCTGGCGAGAGCGCTCTAAGCAAACCGCTCGCCGCATCGATTGTGGCAATATTACTATCACTACTGCTCCAAAAACCTCCTGATTGATTAGCAGTAAACTCTATAACTTCACGTTCACACAATGTATTAGGGCCGTTTATTCTTGTCAGTACTACTGGGCTATTAACGCGTATTGTTAACGTTGCCGTGGCAGCGCATTGTCCGACTGCAGGAGTGAACGTGTATGTGGTGGTTGCTGTGTTATTCAGCGCTGGCGACCACGTTCCTGTTATGCCG
>NZ_NOXX01000050.1 GCF_002251775.1 Flavobacterium aurantiibacter | reverse complement strand
GTTGCATCCAGAAGTAACATTTTATGAGTTTATGACCAACAAAAATGAGTCGGATAACAGGGGTGAAAATTTAGAGGACGATAACAGCGGAGAAGTTGATAATACGCAGTATGATTCTTTTAATTTGAATCAGTTTTGGCCAACCATTTCAACCATTATTCCGCCAGCTGATTTTGTGGGTTGGAATAGAGGACTGCATCCTAGCTGGCAATGTATGGAATATTCAAAAGAACAGCTAAGATTGGCTGGATTTAAAATTTCAGCTTATTTTTCGCCGGGGCAAACTTTTCAGGTCTATACTGCCCAAAATGGTGTAAATTTAACACAAGTTACTAATTCGATAAATTATTTGAGATATGCACTTACTAATGGAATTCCAGTGATCGTTGGTGTAGATAATCATTCGGGCAGCCCAAACCCACTAACAGATAACACAACTGATCATTTTGTAGTTGTAGTTGGAATGGGTCAAGATTCAAATGGAAAGTATTTTCGGTTTTTTGATAATGCGTCTGGAGATGTTGCAAAGGGGACAAGTTATTTAAACAAACTTTATTATAATCCTTTGACAGGAATTTTTAGCGGAACGTCTCAGGCTACCCCTTATTCTGAGGGACTTACTTATACATTAACAATGGTTCGCAAATCGAAACGTTTATAATTATGGATGCAAAAATTTGGTTTACACTAGTTCTGTTAAGTCTACCTTTAAATAATCGAATATCTACCTTTCAAAAAGAAGACTTAAAAATAATAAGTGGTAACTGTGTGCAGTACAGTAAAATCCCACCAAATTACAACGCAAATGAACTTTCAAAAATAACAGGAATAAACCAAAAGTATTTTACGTCTGCAATTGAGCTTGTAACTGGTGGTAAGAAAAAGGTTTATCCAATTAATGATCAAGTCTTCAATCATTCATTCTTCGATTCATTTGACTTTAATCCAAATAGAAACGTTTTGTTATATATCCGTATCTATGAACATAATAAAAGGAGTATAGTTATTGTTGAAAGAATAAAAATGAAAACTTAGAAGTGAAATTGGGCGAACAGAATAGGGTATATTGAAAACACTCTCATCAGCATCTTAAAATTTTACTAGAACAAAATTTAAGTTTCAATCGTTGATTTTTTTGTTGTAGGAAAACATATTGCCATGAGAATTAAATGAGATTTGAATAATCAAGATTAGCTTTTAAATGCTAAAGCTTTAAATGAATGGATGAGGAAAACTTTTGGCACA
>NZ_NOXX01000067.1 GCF_002251775.1 Flavobacterium aurantiibacter | reverse complement strand
CGTTAGCACCAATTGTAAAATGACAGACTACAAAGAAATAAAGAAAGCTCTCGACAATTACTTAAACTCATTGACACAGTTGACAAAACTTGGAGTGACAATGAATAAGAAAGACTTTACTTCACAAATTGGGGAGTGGCTTGTTGCTGAACTTTATGACGGAAAACGAGCAGAAAGTGGAATTCAAAAAGATTGGGATATAAAAATTGGTGACAAATACATTCAGGTAAAGACACATTCTAAAGCCGCTACAACAACTGCAAGGTGGTCACCTGTCAAGTATGACGAAAATGCGCAAATAGATGAAATAATTACTATTGTGTTTACACCCGATTACAAAATAAAAGAGTTCTACAAAACTCCTTGGACTGAAGCACTTAAACTTATCAAGCGACAAAAACATAGAGACGTTCTTAATTGGGATGACCAACGGAAATTTCTAATCAAAGTAGAAGATTTACCTAATCCAAACCTTGTAGCACTTTTCAAAATATGAGAGTATCAAGTGAATTACAGACAGGTAAGGCAGGAGAATATTTAGTTTGTGCCGACTTAATTCTAAAAGGATTGATTGCATTTCCAAGTGAACAAGGTCTACCTTATGATGTATTGGTTGACACTGGAAAAAAACTTTTAAAGGTGCAGGTAAAGACCACAGAAGGCGTAAGGACAGTTCAACAGAGAGCAAAAGAGACAAAATGTTATATTTTCAATATAAAACGTCACGGGAAGCAAAACACAAAAAGATATGGTATGACTGAAATTGATGTCTTTGCTCTTGTTTGCTTAGACACGAGAAAAATTGGATACTTAATGAATGAAGAAACGCCAGACACAATCAATATAAGAGCAGACCACCTTAAAGGAACGTATTATGACGAAAAAGGGGTTATAGATTATCAAAAGGTTGTTGAGTTAAGTAAGACAATTAAAAGTCAATCTGAAATAGCTAGACAATTGAATTTACACGTTTCACAAGTAAACAGAATGCTCAAAAAAGAATTTAAACCGTTCTTGACAAATGCACGGTATTTTTCAGACTTTGACAAAGGCAAAGAATGGTTTATGAACTTATAAGAAAAAGAACAACTGGTGCTAACAGCCGTTTGGCGTCATGCGGGGTGACTTGCTTACATTCAAGTTCAGTTTTTCAATTGGACTTTGGTGCTGGGTTGACAGTTTTGTGCCCTGAAATCCCGCACGAACGCCAAGCGCAAAAACGTTA
>NZ_NOXX01000107.1 GCF_002251775.1 Flavobacterium aurantiibacter | reverse complement strand
GGAGTAATGGACATTTTTTAGGCTATTTTTTAGACGTTGCTTCCTAATGGACATTTTTTAGGCTGTATTTTGAGCCGATTGATTGTTAGGTAATTTTTCTTTCTCAACTTTGGTCGTCTGTATAAGCGGAAACAAGCTCTGCTGGAGAGCAACTTGTCAGGAATAATACGGATGCTCGACAAAAAGGTCGGTTCAATAGGTTGCTTGTAGGCAGCCTATTGCCATTTTTGGAGAGCCTCATACCTTTAAAAACTCATCAACGAATCTCTTTTTTCGCTTAATTGAAAGTCCATTATGATTACGCAGTTTGTTCTTTAAATCTGCAAAATGACCGTCGATTGCATTGGTAGTGTTAGGGATTTGTAACTTACTATGTTCATACCATGTGAAGAGCCAGGCTAAATTACTTTTAAGACTGCGGTAAGCACTTCTTAGTCTTTTGTGGGTATAATGGGATTTGTTAGTTACAAGGTTTAAGGTTCGCTCGTTTAGAAAGTTTTCCCACTTATTAAACCATAATTGTAATGCCCCAATGAAGGATTCTTTGTCTGTTTGTTTCATTAAATCAACTACTTCCATTAGCTCTCTGGCTGCTTTGAGCTTTGGTTTTTTTGTGAGATATCTACGAATAATTGCTGCCTGATGAAACTGACACATTTGAACCGGTATGCCATCAAACATTTGCACCAACCCTTTCCGACCATCGCAAACTATGGCAAGAACACGAAATCCTAAAGCTTGTAACTCTTTTATTCCCGAGGCATATTTGGCATTTGTTTCATGTGCGACGTAGTACTTCAACAGATTTTCTTTTGTCAGCGAGTCTTTGAAAAGCATAACTCCAAATCCGCGCCCCCAATAAGTCGTGTCCATTAACACAACTACATCTCGTGGTTCTTTTGTTGGAGCACAAACTCTGATCTGATCAAGACGCCGCTGAATAGTCTTAATCGAGCAATCATACTTGTGAGCTAATTGCGCGTAAGTCTGCTTTCCCTCGACATATTCTCGCCATAGCGTTTTATTGTCTAACCTAACTCCACCTAAAAATTGCCGATTGCAATGACCGCATTTATACAATTGAACTCCACGGCTAAAACCGTTTTTCTTGACAAAACCTTTGCCACAATAAAAGCACTTTTTTTATTCATAACCTTTGATTGGCGTCAAAGCTAATGATATCAACGCTTCACACGATTATCAGCCTAAAAAATGTCCATTA
>NZ_NOXX01000002.1 GCF_002251775.1 Flavobacterium aurantiibacter | reverse complement strand
TGCTTCGCGGCGCTTCTTTCAGTCGCACGCCAAGCCACACCAAAATTCGGCAGCAGCTTCACGGCATTTCCGCGTCATTCCCTGCTGCGAAGTGTGTGCACGAAGGAACGTTTTTTGAAGAATTTGGTACGGAACCAAAGAAAAAAACTCGCTTAAAAGTTCTTAGACGAGCTTACAATGTTATAAATTGTTGTTAGGAAAGGTTGTTTGACAGTGGCTTGCTGCCGTAGGTGGTAGTTTGTCCTGCAGAACAAAATTAGTTAGAGCGTGATTGATAACTCTAAATGTCCGCCAAGTCCCAGCTCAACAATTTTTTGAAGCGTCGAAATGCGAACCTCTTTGATGTTGTTTTCAATCTTTGAAATATATCCTTTATTCGTGCCACATTTTTGGGCAAGTTCTTCCTGTGTCAAGCCCCTTTCAAGTCTCGCTTGTTGTATAAGAAAGCCAATTTTAAACGATTCATAGCCTTTCTCAAAATTGTCGCGTTTAGGTGTTCCTTTCTTGCCATATTGCTCGTCAACAAATTGGTCAAGCGTTTTTAAATTACTTTTCGCTTTCATACTCTTTTTTAATTTTTATTGCCTTTTCAATTTCAGATTTCGGCGTCTTCTGAGTCTTTTTTTGAAAACCATTTCCCAAAACAATGAGCTTTCCTTTGTCGAAGAAACAGAAAATTCGAAAAATGTCGCTACCCATTTTTATTCTAATTTCATAAAGTCCATCTGTTCCTTCCAAGTGTTTAAAATAGTCGGTCGGTACAAGCGGCAGAGTTTCAATAATTCTAAGAGTCCATAAAATCTTCTCTCTTACTTTAGGCTTCTGCTTTTCGTAGAAGTCTGAAAAGTAGTTTTTATACAAGCTTATTGTCCTTAGTTTTACTTCACTCATACGTTACAAAGATATTTAAAGTTGTCCGAATGAGCAACTTTAGCTTTTATCTAAAACAGCAAGCTACATTTTGCTTGCGGTTTGCAGCCAAGAGGAATTTGCAGTTTTTACTTAGATTAATAATGCAGAAAAGCAAACATAAATTCTCTCCTAAATTACGAAGTACGCTTTAGAAGTTAATTTTTAATCATTGTACAGTAAAAAAACGGTTTTTAAACACCATATCCATGACCTAAAACCTACTGGTTTCATTTGGGCAGCACCCGCCGCAAGTTTAGCGAAATCGGGTTGCGGCGGGTCGGGCATTTTGCTGCAAT
>NZ_NOXX01000001.1 GCF_002251775.1 Flavobacterium aurantiibacter | reverse complement strand
GTTCACCCTTTTACGTTTCATGTTCCCGGCTTAACCCACAATTCGTCGGTGCCTGAGCCTGCCGAAGGCAGCCTATAGTTGGCAAATTCATGTACATTCTGTGAAAATATCGGGTTCTTTGTGCTTCGTCGTCTCCGTGGTTTAGCAACAGACAAAAGAGAACGGTGTGCGAACTCCCATTTCTACAACGACAGACAAAAAATAATACGACATTTCAAATGCAGCGGTACTACTTTTTGTTTTAACCTTTTCAGACAATTAAAAATTTCGTAAGTTAGGAGTTCGAAAAAAAAGCACAAAAATGAAGGCTTCATTAGAAATAGATTTAAGTTTCAATCAGATATTAGCTGTTGTCAAACAACTTCCAAGACAGCAAAAAATTAGATTGACAAAAGAATTGGAGAAAGAGGCCATTGATACGCGCCTTTCAAAACTGCTTAAGAGGTTCAATTCAGAAGACCTAGATATGAATTTGATCGATGAAGAAGTTGAGCGCGTAAGGCAGCAAATCTATGACCAAAAAAAGCGCTAAAGTAATTTTTGACACTAATGTTTGGATTAGCTTCCTAATTGGGAAGCAGCTGGCTACGGTAAAACATCAAATTGCAAAAGGATCTATTATTGTAGTAACAACCGAGCAGCTACTGCTGGAAATTAAGCTGGTTACGAGTCGGGAAAAACTGAAGAAGTACTTTCCTAAAGAAAATGTTGCCGAACTATTAGACCTATTAGAAACAATCGCAGAAAAAGTTGCTATCACGCCAAAATATTCCATCTGTCGCGACCCCAAAGACAATTTTTTACTCGATTTAATTGACTTTTCTAAAGCAGATTATTTGGTAACCGGAGACAAAGATCTTCTAGAACATAATCCTTTCAAAACAGCTAAAATACTGACTCCCTCTGAATTTGAAAAAGAGTTCGCATTTTAGTACAACCCGCTCCTCAAACACTCCCGACTATGAGGTTAACAAATTGTCGCAGTAAATCAAAACACAACAACATCAGCCATTTCTCAATGACCAGATGCACATTTTTCAGGCGGTTTGATACGTTCTGTGTTTTCCTCAACAGCCAAATATTCCACGAAATTCTGTGAGCTTCAGCGGTTTCTGTGCGATTTTTTTAGTATTAAGATTGGAGTATTAAGTATTAAGACTTCGCGACGTTCACCCTTTTACGTTTCATGTTCCCGGCTTAACCCACA
>NZ_NOXX01000020.1 GCF_002251775.1 Flavobacterium aurantiibacter | reverse complement strand
TCGCGCTATCCGTTGCAAGTGTGCTTGCGGCGCCCGTTTCGCTGAAGGCGCAAAAGTAGCTTCCGTTGGTCGCTCTTTTTCACCGCAGCTCAAACGGCCGCCGCTGCGCACCCTTTACACTGCTATCGCGGCTAGGGCAATCGTTTCCAAGAGAGTGTCACTCTAAAAACCGCCTTACAATTTATACCGTTTTAAGAACTCACGTTGCGTGCGCTTCCTTTCAAAAGAATTCTAATCGTTTTAATTAAAAGAAACAAGGTAAGCAAACAGTAAGTCGTCGCAGGAATTGTATAATACCAATATTCTAGGTACTTAATTTGAAAAGTATAAGCAAGCCAAGAAATTTGGATAACAATCGCAACCAAAGTTAGCAATTTGTTTCGCAAAAGCGTCAATACTAAACTACAACAAAGAACTAGCGCTAATGCAAAATCAAAGATTATCGCAGAACTTACCGAAGTTGCAAAAAGCTGCCAAGCCGATTGAAGAAGAAGTAACGGAAGTAGTATTGCATTGGGTAAGCTTACATGTGCCCCAGGAGTAAGAATTGCCAAAAAACTTACTAAGATTAATGATTTAAAATGTCTTGTTTCCATATTGACATGAGCCATTCACGGTCGTTTTCTCTTTATTTCTAAAAGTGAACTATTCTTAAACTCTTTGTATGCTGCTTTGGCTATCGAATCGAGTTCACGGCTAGCATAGTAGTTTAAGCAATTGTACGAAATGAAATTTTTTGTCCGCAGGTACTCTTCGTCTGCGTCTATTTTAATAAACGGTTTTGGCATTTCAACTGCAATTTTTTTACCTAGACTTCTCGCGTAATCGATATCTTTTGTTCCGATTCCCTCAAATAAATTTAACAAATCCGATTTCTCAATTTGTCCGAAAACACTATCCTTATTTGGATAGCTTTCTTTCAAGCAAGAATAAAATGCTTCAGCTTTAAATGTATTTAGCCACAGAGACACGTCAGCATTACGGTAACTGAATTTCTGGCGCTGATAGGGCGTTTGACAACTTATCAAACCTAAAGTACTTAAAAGAAACAGAAGTTGTTTCATATTCTTAATTTAGAAGAGAAAACTAACGACTTAAAGCTCAATTTATTTGCAAAGCGAAGAATTCGTCTCGTGTTATGGAGAAATCTAGCTCTTTAGTACAGTTTTAAACAGGCATCT
>NZ_NOXX01000024.1 GCF_002251775.1 Flavobacterium aurantiibacter | reverse complement strand
GCAATCCTTGATCCAAAATCTCGGGAAGGACAGGATTTTGTGAATCGTGTGATTAAAGAGAATCCAAGCTTATTTTACTACATGATAAATGCTACAAACGGAGAAGATTACGATTTTAAAAGTGAAAACGTAAACCCAGAGTTGTCAAGGATTGAACGACAGAAGCTTTTTTATAGAGGATCCGTTGATGTCAACGGCGATTTTGGTTCTGCAAGAGATTTTGGTAATTATGCAGCTGGCTTAGTTGCCGCAAGAACAGGATTGTCTTGGCAGGACGCTAGATACGGGTTTGACACCTATCAAGGATTCAAAGATGACGGGGCAGTATTAATTCCGACTAATTTTATACCCGCAATTTCAATTAGTCCGAAAAGAGAAGCAACAACAACAATAAAAGCACAATTAGCTGGCTACCGAACAGGAATTCGTATGTTCAAAAAACGATAGAAAAAATGAAGAAATTAGTTTTAGCGCTCTTTGGTGCTCTCCTTTTACTGACTAGCTGCGACGGTCGCAGATTTTATTTCTATTCGCCCGATGGCAAACAGTCTTTTACCGTTGTTAAAAAAGGAGATTACCGCTACATTTATGACGGCGATAGTTGGATATTTCCCGACACAAATTATATAAAAATTGATGTTAGTAGAGTTGACGAAACTCTTGATGGTTTAGAAGTGTGCTGGAACCCCCAAGAAAGCGGTTGGGAAATTTTTCAATTTGATTGCCAAATTGTAGAAAATAAACTAGATAGTACAAAATTTAGATTTTCATGTCTCCCTTCTAAAAAAATAGTAGGAGAATATGACTTTTCTAAGTATCGAAAGCCGAGTTGTTTTAGCTTCAACTTTTATACAGAAAAATTAAGTCACAACTCTGGAAGAACAATTGTAAAGTAAATCAAAAAGGGAACTATTCTTCGCAAATTTGACACTAAAAAACGCGCCAGCAGCAAGATTTAAATAAAATGTTAACCGTACAACAAGAACCTCTCGCTACTTTTATTACCATTGGTGGTGTCGGAAACCCGTGTGCGGGCTATTTTCCTGGGTCACTTAAATACGAACAATGCTGCACACAAAACCCAGGTGCGTGCGCACCCGCCCCGATCGAATTTTTTTACCACCCCGACCATCTGGGCAGTTCAACAGCTATTACAGATAA
>NZ_NOXX01000017.1 GCF_002251775.1 Flavobacterium aurantiibacter | reverse complement strand
CGGTCGTAAAATTCGGTCGCTTCTACGATTAAACGTTCTAATTCTAGCTCTTCGGCATAACAGTTTTGTAAATTAGTCGTAAATATGTTAAAAGCACTAGACCAATTTTTCTAAAATCTCATTTAGAACCCCAATAACTTAAAAAGACAAGTTGTAGTTTAATTATACTTGACCTTCCCTATTTTTTTTAGCTAAATCTTTCAGATAGCTTATTCACAAATGCCGAAGATAATTTACTTCGCTAAAGAATTAGTTGGTACTGTATGATTTTTTTCATGCTCAGGAAACAACTTCTTTACAGCAGGCCAAAATCCATTTTCTTGTACTGAAGCAAAAAATATTATGAAGAATAAAATTATGGCTACAACAACTGTTTGTGCTCCCTTGACAATCACCGCCATGCCGAAACCAGCCCACGGTCCTTTTGGTGGTGGTGGAATTAGAGGGTTGATAATTTCGCGCAGCGTATCCTGTTGGTTTATTAACATCTGCTTTTCCATATCTTCCAATTCGGCATCCACAGTTCTTGATATGAAGTCTGAAAGTAACTGCTCGGCTTGAATGCGATAAGAAGAAATATGATTTTCTGCGGAAATATAAAAAGTTTCTAATTCTTTTTCAGTCGGTATTCTGCCTTCGTTTCCCTCTTTAAACTTTTCGATAAATTTAATTTTCGAAGTCTTATAAAGGCTGTACGTAATATGACCAATCATATCATTTTCACCTTCGACGATTTGACTGTAAAAAAAGCTGAATCTCTTTTCAGCGTTCATGTTTGAGAAATTGAGCTTTTATAGATTGTTCATAGGCGTTTTTTATATCACTTGGCGATAAGTTAATTTCGTATTGTCGACCAGAATATGTGGTCTTAATAACAACACTACCCGCCGCTTGATTTTCGGAAGAAAATCTTAGTGATCTGCTCTGTTTAACTAAGCTCTCATTAGCTCTTCGTACAGCAGCAACCGATACTTTTCTATTTTTTTCTTGCTTTGCCATAACACAAAAATAATGAAAAAACTAAAACAAAATGCTTTACTATAAATCTCTGCAAAGAGATCTTTTCGAAGACATTTTTTATCTTTTAAAATCTTAACTACTCATTGTAACGCGCAATTTCGCGGTCGTAAAATTCGGTCGCT
>NZ_NOXX01000008.1 GCF_002251775.1 Flavobacterium aurantiibacter | reverse complement strand
AACGGTTTGGCGCTTGGCGAAGAAGCGGATTTCGGAGCGCAAAACTGTCTGCCAGCACTGAATTTGATACGAAGCACAAAACTTCATTTAAGCACTGAACCCGCTTTTTTGCCAAACGCCTGTTACCACCAGTTATTCTTTCGTTTCGCATCTGTTTTCAATTACATTTAGTAGTCGATCTTGAAAGTCTGTCAGGATAATGTCTCCCCAAAATCTTCCATAAAAATTGATTGTCGAAGTCAACTGATAACTTGAAGAAAGTGTCAACTTTACTTGTCCATTTTTTAATTCGGTCAGTTCGTATGTTGCGGCAACAAAGTTGAAATAGTTACCATTTAAAACGTGTTGGTCAAATACTTTTTGTCGAACCGTTGAAGGGTCAATTTTTATGTCGAAGGAAACTTTTTTATTCTCATCATATTCCGTGATTGTTTCAATGAACATTAAACCACCTTCAAAATTTCCTATTCTTTGTCCGCCAAGTTCTTTTTTGTCAACAGTAGCACTTATCGGCCGGGGAATTCCGATTGAATTGAAAAATCCTGAATTATATTCTTTAGGATCAATTGTCTGAACTTCTACAATATTATTCCAAATTTTTTCTGGAGTTGTGTCAATGATAACTTCACTCGTTACGTTGTAAGTGTCAGAAGGACTTTTTATGTATTCTTCGATTGGTGCGAATAAAAAAGGCAACAAAACTAAGGTCAGAAGTTTTCCTTTACTTTTTTGTTTGTTAATCTGAACTATCCTGTAAATCAACGCTCCAATTGTTCCTAAAATAAAAAAAGGTGCTGCAAGAACCAATAAACAAATGAAGTCTTCAATACCAAATAGGAACATTGTTAAAAAGAAAGTCGTAACTGTCAGCCAAGGAATGAAAATAATGTTCTTGTAAGATTTGAGTTTGTCATTGTCAGCAAACATTAATGGAATAATTCCCAAAATGGTAGGAATGATAAATAGATATGTCACCGAAGCTAAAGTTGCTTTTTGTCCGAATACTAACCTTGTCACAAGTCCGTATGCGATACCGAGAGCAATTCCGATAATTAGTAGTCCGTATTTTTGTTTCAGTCGTGTCATCTGTTATAATTGGTGGTAACGTTTTTGCGCTTGGCGTTCGTGCGGGATTT
>NZ_NOXX01000015.1 GCF_002251775.1 Flavobacterium aurantiibacter | reverse complement strand
TAACGGTTTCGAGCTTTGCGTTCGGGCGGGGTTCGGAGCACAAAACTGTCAACCAGCACTAAACTTGAATAGAAGTACAAAGCCTTAAGTTTGCACGTCAGCCCGCCTGACGCAAAACCCGTGTTATGTGCCGTTTTTATTGTCAAGTAGTTTTATTAGTTTGTTATTAAAGTCTTTTGTTTCGTTGTCAAGTGAGCCGAAAAATTGTTTGTCAAATTGTTCAACTGTTTTGATTGCTTGTTTAATATTTTTTAGTCCATTTTCTGTTAGTCCAACTGTTTTGGCTCTTGTGTCTGTTTCGTGTTCTTGTCGTTTAATAAGTCCTTTTGTTTGCAAAGTTCTCAAAACAGTTGAAGTTGTCATTGGGTCAATTTTGGTATGGTTGGATAATAAAATTTGTGTTACATTTTGTTTGTCTAATGTCAGCCAATGAATACTTGCTAGTAGAACAAATTTAGAATGTGTTAATTCATATTTCTCTAATGCTTTTTTGATTTCACGTTGCCACAAGTTTGTTACTTGCCATAATAAAAAACCTGTACTTTCTTCGGTTATTTCAAAACTAAAATCTGTTTTTGCCATTTTGTGTTTAGTTTTTTTCTGCAATTTTAATTAGTTTTTCAACTGCAATAGGAAGTCCACTTTTAATTTTACTTCCAATTATTTTTGAAAACAAAAAAGTCATAAAACCTGTCATTACAACTTTATGTGTAATTTCAAGCCCGTCTTTGGTTTCTGTCATAGTATGGATAAAGTCCATTTTGCAAAGTGGTAAAAAACTTCTGTCTGTAAATGATTTGAATTTAGTGCATTCAGTCATTTCAAATTTTGTTTTTGGTCCACCTGCTGGTTTCAAAATTCCTTTTGTCCCTGTCTGAAATTGTCCAAATAGTTCAGAGGTCTCAACTTCTGCATCCCAAACATTCCAATTAGGAACATCTGCCCAAAGTTTCCAAATTTGTTCTTTTGTCGCTGTCGTTTTACGACTCACTTCTGTTGTCCACATACTAAAATATTTTGTTTGACGAAATTGTCGGTGCAAATATAATAAGTGGACATATAATAAGCAAATTTATTTTTATTGGTTTGGGGTGTCTCTGTAAAATGGCACATAACG
>NZ_NOXX01000004.1 GCF_002251775.1 Flavobacterium aurantiibacter | reverse complement strand
CCAAGTATTAACCTCAAAAACGGTCAACTCTATTTAGGGAAGTACAGCTCATTTTTTAAGTGCATTCAATTTTGCCAATAGTATTTGGAACTACAAAAATGGCGACGGAGTTTTTACCGTATTCGGACACGGTAACCTTAACCACATTTTTAACCATAATCCACTGCATTCAAACACACAAATAAATGACGCAGCAGAATTCGATGCCATGATGTCCGATCTAAGTCCAGCTTACACAGCGTATGCTAACGATAAATCACTACCTTTTACCTTAAATTTGCTAACGTGCCTCGGTGCAACACCCGACACAGACGGAATGTCTATCGCAAAAGCCATTTCATTGGAGCATCCAAATGCAACTATAACCGCTTTTGATGGATTTGCGTTTTATCAGAAGAATTACTTAGGTACTCCTAATACTTTTTCAATCAGCTCATTAGCTAATGTTCAATTCGATAAAAAAAATAATATAATCAACAACGGAAATGGTTTTGTAGTTACTTTTCAAAATGGACAAGAAATTAGTAGAATTCATACCTCAGAATATTTTAAAAGATTATGAAAAAAATTATAGCATTATTTTTAGTTCTGGCATTTTTCGTTTCTTGTGAAAAAAAGAATGAACAAACTTCGGTTAGAAAAAATAAAAGCACAACCGCCTCGCTAGGTCCAACAGAATTGGCATACAAGGAATATAATGATATAGAATACAGAATGGGGATTCAGCGAAAAGTTGTTATGGAGGGAGATACAGTTGCTTATCAAAAGCTACAATATATGTATGCCTACACTTCTAGAAGAAGCGAATTATTTTTATACCACCAAATAATGTCGACCAAATATTCATATGGGGAAGGTAGCTATAATGCTTATAAAGCTTACAAGCAATATTCTAACGGAAATGATAGATTTAAAGTCTGGGCAACCTATTACTTACTTCGCTCTAAAGAACAAGGATATAAAAGAGGGGAACAACAGATTAATGAGATTTTTGGCAGCTTAAAAAAAGTTCCTACAAGTAAAAAGTACTTGATTGAAAACTTGGACAAATTAGACTAATTACTTACCCGTTGGGTGAAATTATTGGAAGTAAAATAAATTGAACAAATG
>NZ_NOXX01000039.1 GCF_002251775.1 Flavobacterium aurantiibacter | reverse complement strand
CCATTGATAAGTTAAATTCGTTCCCGTAGCAACGACATTTAATGTGAGAGAATCGCCCGAACAGTAGCTTGCAGCTGCCTGAGGTTGAGTGGTGATTTGCGGTAAGGCGTTAACTGTAAGCGTTACATCAGTAGAAAATTGGGGTAGGTTACAATTATTATTCACCTCAACGCGATAGGTACCTGCGTCTGAGAGCTGCGCGTTTGCAATCGTTAAGGTCTGGGTCTGACTTCCCGTTACCGTTGCTGAATCGGTTATTGGTGTAGTTCCTTTAAACCAACGATACGTGAGTCCAGGACCCGTAGCATTTACCGTCCAAACCTGAGTATCACCTTCGCATATTGTATTAGAACTAATAAATGGCGCTACAATAACAATAGGCTGATCGACCGACAACGCAGCTAAAACTGAATCGATACTGCCACAGCTGTTACTTACACGCACAAAATAATTGCCCGCGTTAGCTGTGGTTGGGTTGGAAATCGTCAAAGTAGTTGTATCCACTCCCGAAAACTGCCCGCCATTACTTAACGGACTGCCGTTATAGAACCATTGGTGTGAAACAGAATCTCCTGTTGAAGCTACTGTAAAAGAAGTAGAAGTAATTCCAGGACACAGACTCTGACCAACCGGTTCTGTGGTGATTGCGGCAGGTGCAATAACGTTTACCGTTACTGGAGCAGGGAACGTAGTGGCGGCACAAGAAGGCGTATCGGCACTAGCAATACCCGTTATAGTATAAGTGGTTGCAGCACTAATACCTACTGTGATACTAACTACAGCATTACCTGCTGCATCCAAAGGTACAGGAGTCGAAGAAGTACCATCAAAAACCGTTACCGTAGCGTTAGGAGTACCCGAAATAAGTAAGTTAAACGGATCGCCAGCACAAACATTACTGTTGCTCGCAATAAACTGCGTAACAACCGGAATCGGATTCACAACAACAACTGCAGATTGACCAGTGATTGTAGCTGTACAAGGCGGGGT
>NZ_NOXX01000009.1 GCF_002251775.1 Flavobacterium aurantiibacter | reverse complement strand
TTAGGATAGATTGAAAACTGGTCTTGATTGAAACTATCAGTCGAAAGGTTTGAGCTCTTTGTAACTTTGAAATTATCTATCAAAAGAGCATACTGATCGTCACTTATGCAATTGATTCCAATTCTTACATTTTGATTTGCATAGGCATCTAAATTATAGGAATATTGCACCCAATTTGATGTAGTTGTAACAATTGGAGAAATGAAAGTAAAGTTAACTGGCTGAATACCGTTGATAGAAACTCCCACTTTAAATTTTTCTGGAAAACCATCTATCGATTTAGCATAAAAGGTTAACGTATTACCATTGAGTCCTAAAGCAATTGATTGAGAAATTAGCCAATCATTGTTTGCAGTAATTCCTGCTCCTGGAACAGCTGCAAAGCATGCCATCGATTTTGGCGCCGAGAAAGCATCAAAATTACTTGGAGACGGTAAAGCCGGTGTAGTAGCAGTTGGATTGAAAACCATAAAAGCTTTAGCACTGTTACTATTTGGATAAGTATAACCTCCAACATTATATGTTGGCCTCAAATCAACATCAGTTAGCGTCCATTGACCAACTCCTGCTACAGCAAAATTAGTGTAAGAGTCAAAATTGTCTTCGAAAATTGTCACAGGAGCTTCTGTAAGATTTATTCTATAATCTTCTGTCTCTCCAACAGCTAAAATATCAGGAGTTCCATTTATGGTGACATTTGTACAAGGAGTCGCTGGCCCGTTTGTTCCTGTATACATATCATCTTCATATAAGATTACTCTAAGACGTGTTTCCCCTACAGTTGCGGTATTAGGAATATTCACATTAACGGTAGTTCCTGTATTACTTGGAAAAGCAACATCTAAAACTTTCTCATTGACATCATTAAAGTCATTATCACTATTAAAATCTATAAATGCAGCAACTCGATGAGTTGAATTCATATTATAATTCACAGTTAATGGTGTAGCATTTCCTTTAACAATATT
>NZ_NOXX01000005.1 GCF_002251775.1 Flavobacterium aurantiibacter | reverse complement strand
AATAAATTTTATATCGCCTCTATCAATGTCGCCAGAACCCGGGTGTATATTGCCATAACCGTCGTCGTAATAATCAACAAAATGAGTATAGATTTTTACACAGTCTGAGCCATTACCATAAACAAATATGCTCCAAACAACAGACTCGTTCTCAATCTTTATAGGTGTTTTTATTAAACTTCCTCCCTCTATCAATGTCTGTTTATCCGTCGGGGTCATTGCGTATTTAGCCACATAAGCAGCGTACTCTGAGACTCCTTTTTGCTGAAGAATTAAATTTTTTATCGTATCTCTCGATTCAAAGTCAAGAATTTCAAAAGTGTACGATTTCAAATCTCCTTTTTCGGTGTAATAAATCTTTGTCGTATCAACCAAAACACCATAAAAAGTAATTCCTCTAGCTTGAAGGCGCTCCGCTTCCAATTTGCTGTTGTATGCGCGGTAAGCACGTAAAGCACCCTGATTCTTCGCTAAATCAGAAAAAGAAACCGTTTGGAGTTTAACTGCATCTTTTCTGTCTGATTCCAGTAACGTCTCTTCAGAAGAGCAGCCGCTTAATAAAATAACCAAAGCAAAAGACAGCAGAAATATCCTAGTAACAACCGTTTTTGCTTTTTTATTAAATTCAAATTTTACCTTGTTTTTACAATACTCTCTGCTCTTTCCCCACGCCGCGTAATTAAAATGGGGGGGGTGGTAAATAAATATTTCATAATAAATGGTTTAAGTTGGAAATAAAAGTAAGTAAATAAATATTACCGTTATAAAAAAAGTAACACTTTAGAAGATTTTATCTTTCAACTTTAATTTGTTAAGAAAAAAGAACCCTTT
>NZ_NOXX01000060.1 GCF_002251775.1 Flavobacterium aurantiibacter | reverse complement strand
CAATTCTCGCTCGCATACGCTCCAAACTTTTTTGATGCGGAAAAGCTTCACTTTTTTCGGCATGCAATTGATTCTTTAGTATTGTCCGCTCTTGAACAATCTGATCTCTTTCACGGGTAAGTTGTTGTAACTCTTTGTAAATACTTTTCGGCTTAAACCAGCGATCTAACTTTCGTTCTAATCCAAACTGTGCTATAGCTTGGGAACAGCTTTTGTCTGTAATGGTGTTTAAGTCTAGTGTTCGAATGTAGTTGCTTATTTTGTTAGGCAAGACAATACTTACTTCGTACCCGTTATCTGCTAAATGGTACGCCAACTTTTGATGATAAACACCCGTTGCTTCCATCACGTACCGCACCGGTATTTGGCGATCGGTCAGTTTAGTTGCCCAGTCGATTAATGATTTAATCCCTGAAGCACTGTTTTTGAAAACTCTGTAACTAAACAATTCGATGGTAAAATCCTCAAACATACGCCCCAAAGTAACTACTAGCTCACCTTTTGCCACGTCAATACCGGCTACTTGTTTTACTGTTTTTTTCATCTATATTTTTTTAAGTTAATCATAAAGTGACTAATCTCCCTTCGTCTTTTCTCCTGGTTGGATATTCTGGATGTCAAGATTTACTTAACTCCTTACATTCTGTTCAGACTCTAAAAGATAATAAAGGAAGAGGATCTATCTTTTGGCGAATATGTCTCTTTGAACTATTTCGGATGCCGACGATCTCTCATCCCTTTTCACTTTAATCTTCTAAAAATAATACTTCTAAAAATATGCCTTATTTCAAATTGCTAACATAGGAGG
>NZ_NOXX01000023.1 GCF_002251775.1 Flavobacterium aurantiibacter | reverse complement strand
AGCCAACTCTACTTTGTGAGTTCACGAAACAAAACCAAAAGAACCGACGGCTGGAACGAAGAACCTTACCTAGACATCTACCGCGTTACCTACACCACCGACGGTAACTTCGGTAAAGTTGAGGAACAAACCGATTTGAATACCAAATGGCACGACGGTCCGGTAACGATCTCAGCCGATGGAAAGACGCTCTACTTCTCGCGCGATAGTCATGCCGAGAAAAAATTCGAAAAGGACAAAAAACTCAACGCCAAGTTCGGACAAGTGAATTTGTTTCGAGCCACCAAAAACGGCGAGAAGTGGGAGAACATCACCGCGCTGCCTTTCAACAGCAACACCTACTCCACCAGCGCACCGGCCTTAAGTGCCGACGGCAAAACCCTGTACTTCTCCTCGGATATGCCTGGATCAATCGGGGGAACCGACATCTGGAAAGTATCGATCAACGGCGATAGCTACGGAAAACCCGAAAACCTCGGACCTCATGTAAATACCGAAGGCAACGAACAGTTCCCGTTTATCACCGCCGATAACCTACTCTACTTCGCCTCTAACGGCAGAACCGGATTGGGCGGACTCGATATCTTTGTGGCCAACTTAGCCAAAAACGAACCGGCTTCCAACCTAGGAAAACCCGTAAACTCCGAGAAAGACGACTTTGCCTTTAGCTTCAATGCCAGCAAAAATGTAGGTTTTATCTCCAGCAACCGCACCGGAAACGACGACATTTACCTGATCGAACCCCTGTGTGCGGTCGAGGCGCAGATTGC
>NZ_NOXX01000026.1 GCF_002251775.1 Flavobacterium aurantiibacter | reverse complement strand
GAGAAATCTAGCTCTTTAGTACAGTTTTAAACAGGCATCTTTTACAGTAACATTAAACGCGTACTGTCCCATTTCTTCCAAAGTTCGTTTTGGCTGGCTTAAGAAATACTCAATGTCGTAATAATGGTTTAATTTAATTTTACATCTGTACAGATACGTGGGAAGATTCTTTTCAATTCGTTCTTTGTCTGCCTTGCAAACAGCTGCGTACAGTACTTCTCCTTCAGAAATATGAGAATCTGCAAGCTGTTCGTAGTTTAAATGTATAATCCAAGCACCTGAATAATCGCTGTGTTGTAATTTTTGGCACGCAGCTATTTTATCGGCTACTTGGGACGCAATTTCAGCATTCGCTGTAAAAAACTTTTCCCCAACTAGACTCCATTCCTTTGAAAAAATTATTCGTGTATAATGGAAAGTATATGTTTTTACAATGATTGTATCATGCTGGAATTCATGCTTTTGCGCACTAACTAGACTTGCTAAAGTCAGCATTATTAGTAAAGTAAACTGTTTCATAAGTCCTAATTTAAAATCCAGATGTCGATTCGTGATAATGGAATATCCAAATGGCAACCTGTTATACAATCTCCCGGGGCGACAGTTCCATTTGAAATTAACAAATCCGCATGCCCCGAGGCATTGTGAAGGTCGTGTTCTGGGGTTGATACGGAGGAAAAAATACCCCGTTTGTTCGTTATAAAATCAAGTCGTAAGCTATTGTCATTTGCGGCATTTGTGGGAAAATAGCTTGAATGATTT
>NZ_NOXX01000028.1 GCF_002251775.1 Flavobacterium aurantiibacter | reverse complement strand
TGGCTTCTATCAATCTCTCGTCCGCCTTTTCTACTGGTGCATTGGTCTTTTACCGGGCAGGTTTTGCAGGCTGGTGTGCGGTATTTTTGGTACATATAACCGCTTTCTTCGGTGCGACCTGTTTTCTTGTGCCATCGTCCAGTAGTGCTTAGCGTTGCTCCTTGCGGACAGGTATAAGTATTCTCTTCTTTATTATAGATAAACTTTGTTACAAAATACTCCGGTTGTGTACCGTTTTCGTTGCTCTTGCCTTGATCGGGTTGTGCAACAATGGTGGCAATATTGTTGTCCTTGCAGGTTGCTATTTCTCTACCGTTGTGATAGCCTTTGTCGACTAATACGGTAAAGGTTTCTGCTTTTAGGTTTTCTTTGGCTTCTAAAGCAATGGCCGAGAGTGCATTTTTATCATTTCTATTGATGGTGTGCGTTGCCACAATTAAGTTGTGTTTATCATCCACTGCCGCTTGAATATTATAAGACACTTCTACTAATTGCCCTTGAACCAAGAGTGCTCTGGCATCGGGGTCGGTGGTGCTTACTTGCGGTTCGCCACTGGTTTTGAGTTGCTCCTCCAGCAGTTCATATCTGATTTTATTTTGCTTTAAGCGTTCTATTTTTTGTTGAATATTGGTTACCGTGGTGCTGGTTTCTTGATCGTCGTTTTGGGCTAAAGCGCTCAGATATTCTTGGGTTTTGGTTTCTATATACTCCAGGTGTTTATCTATTTTCTTTTGATTAAAATTAGACTTCTTGCCATT
>NZ_NOXX01000011.1 GCF_002251775.1 Flavobacterium aurantiibacter | reverse complement strand
CGACACGTTGTCTTTCGGCATATTGTACCGGAGACATATTATTTAGCGAATCATGTGGACGGGTGTTGTTGTAATCATGCATCCACACCTGGGTTTGCTCTCTGACCTGATCGATGTTCTCAAAAATGTATTTATCCAATACTCCATGCCTATAACTGCGATTAAATCGCTCAATAAGAGCATTTTGAGTTGGCTTTCCAGGCTCTATATAGGCAAATTCGACACCTTTCATCTTACTCCATTGCGCAGCTATTTTAGCAATGAATTCAGGTCCATTATCCATGCGAATTCGCTCTGGGCGCCCCCTGCGATTAATTAAATGATTTAACACCCATAGAATACGGCTGCTAGGTAATGAAAAATCTATTTCAACGTGCAATAATTCACGGTTATAATCATCAAGAACGTTAAAGGCTCTAAAGCGCCTTTTGTTCTCTAAAACATCTGTTACAAAGTCGATGCTCCAAGTATGGTTCAATTTATTGGGAATAGTTAACGGTTCTTTTACACGTGCAGGGAGTCGTTTCTTAACTTTTCTTCGTAAAGACAAACCAAGTGATACGTAAACTCTGTGAACGCGTTTGTGATTCCATAGTTTACCTTCGTTACGTAAGCGGCCATAAGCTTTCCAGAATCCTTCCTCGGCATGAGCCTCGACTTT
>NZ_NOXX01000077.1 GCF_002251775.1 Flavobacterium aurantiibacter | reverse complement strand
GAAGGAAAGCAAGGAAGAAGCTATCATTCCAATAAAACAAAGGCTGTTGTGGCTGTTGAATTATCTGAAAAACAAAAAGTTAAGCGCGTTTATATTAAAGCTATTGACGACTACTCAGCCAAGTCTCTCACGCCCATATTCACTGAACACATCAGCTCCAGTGCTAAAGTTGTAACTGACAAATGGAAGGGGTACATTCCGTTGAAAAAGGATTACAACATCGAGCAAATCGAATCCAATAAAGGCAAGAACTTTAAACAACTACACGTAATTGTTCATCAAGTCAAATCATGGCTGCGAACTGTGCCCACCCATGTAAGCAAAGACCACATTGAACGCTACTTCAATGAATACTGCTACAGAATTAATCGCTCACAGAGCAAACAAACCATATTCCATAAAACCATTCAACGAATGTTAGCAGCTCAGCCAGTTAGTTATACTGATTTGATAAGGAACGCAAATGGATAACTCAA